>JAUNIU010000036.1 GCA_030523265.1 Eubacteriales bacterium
ATCATGAGCACCATCATGACCATGAATGTCACCATGACCATGATCACGAGCATCATCACCATGATGGAGAGTGTTGCTGTGGTCATGACCATCATCATCACCATGCGGATGAAGTGTTCACCAGTTGTGGCATCGAGACAGCGTATAAGTTTAGCGAACAGGAACTAAAGGATATTTTAGACAAGTTAGCCAATTCCGGGGAATATGGGGATGTCCTTCGTGCAAAAGGTATCATTGCCGCTGACGAGGGAGAATGGTTCCATTTTGATCTGGTACCGGAGGAGACAGAGATCCGGCGTGGTGCTGCGGATTATACCGGGCGCGTATGCGTGATTGGATCTGCGTTAAAAGAAGATAAGGTAAAGGCACTGTTTCATGTAGCATCTTAAGGATTGGAGACACTATGTTTGGAAAGAAAAAAGAAGAAATGATGGTCTATGTCATTATGGGTTTCTTAGAAGCGGGCAAGACCAATCTGATCTGTGATTTGATTGTAGATGATATGTTTGACGACAAAGTGAAGACGTTGATTCTGGCATGCGAAGAGGGGGAAATGGAATATGAACAGGAAACCCTGGCGCGTGTCAATGCTGCTGTAGAATATATTCAGGATGAGGAGTCATTTTGTGGCAGTGTGATTCAGAAATTTCTTAAGAAACATCGTCCGGATCGTATCATCATTGAGTACAATGGGATGTGGCCGTCGGTACACATTCCGGAATTATACGATGAGCTGGAAGAAATCTGTTTTGACCGGGAAGTGATCTTTCAGACCATCGATGTGGTGAATGATGAGACCTTTGCCATGTACATGAAAAATATGCCATCTATGATGGTAGACCAGTTCCGCATTGCAGAGATGATCATTATCAACCGTTGTACGGTGGAAAAGACCAACAAAAATGCCATCCGCGGCAGCATTAAAGCGGTGAATCCCAGAGCACAGATTGTCTATGAGTCAGCACAGGATGAATTTTATGAGATGAAGGATCAGATGCCGTTTGATGTCAATGCAGAAATCATCGAAATATCGGAGGATGATTTCGGACTGTGGTATATTGATATGATCGACCATCCCGACACTTATCAGGGGAAGACGTTGAAGGTATCCGGTATGATCCAGAAACCGCCGGGTCTGCCAAAGGGATTTGCTGTATTCGGTCGTATGGCGATGACCTGTTGTGCGGATGATGTACAGTATATGGGATTTTTGTGCAAGGCGGATGACTGGAGTGCGTATCGAAATCAGCAGTATGTTACAGTCACTGCCAGACTGGAATACAAATATATGAAGGAATATGGCGAGGAAGGGCCTGTATTCTATGCGGAGAGTATTGCGCCGGCTGATAAACCGAAGGATGAACTGGTATATTTTAATTAATAAGATTCGAGTGTCATGTTTGACACCCGCATCCCGATAAAAAAGATCATGACACCAAATTATGGGTGTGTCATGATCTTTTTTATGGAATAGGGGATTCTTCCAATTTGATAGAAACGTTCTGCGAGATTCTCGGGGTTTTAGTTGTCGGAGATCTTGTCCATCCATACCTGATAGATGGCACGGATCAGTACCACGGCAAACGGGCCCAGGAAAATACCACAGACACCATAGAGTTTCAGTCCGGCATAGATGGCTGCCAAAGTAAAGAAAGAGAGCATCCCCATGCCGTCTCCCATGAGTTTGGCTTCCAGAAATTCCCGGGTCAGCACCGTGGCGAGATAGACGGTAAACAGCACTGCTGCGGGATAGAATTGTTGCTGAAACACAAAATACAGTCCCCAGGGAACCAGGATGAAACCACTGCCCAGGATAGGAAGGGCATCGATCAGGGATATGCCCAGTCCGATCAGGATAAAGTAGGGATTGCGAATCAGACACAGTCCTACACTGCATAGAATCCAATTGATCAGCAGGATGATCAGTTGTGCGCGCAGATAGGTCAGTCCGGTGGTGCGCATGGTATGGAGTACCTGATGAATCGCGGGATAAAACCGATGTCGGCGGTATGCCTGATGCAATGGTTCCATATCTTTACAGAGGATGATCATACTGATGCCTGTGATCAGCAGAAACATCAAAAACTGCACAGAACCGCCGATCCAATTCATGGCAGTCTTTCCGGCATTTTGATAAAATTGTTCTGCGGAATGGTCTGTGATGGTTTGCAGTTTGGTATTGATAAAGTTCAGGGTACTGCCCTGTCTGAGCCGGAGATAATGATCCATGGACAGACAGAGTTTGTCACAGCCGCTTTGGAGCGTCTGGCAACAGATCTGGCCATATACCGATGCATTTGTGCAAAGCAGCCTTAGCTGACGGATCAGGTATTTTCCGAGCAACAGTATGCTGCCGCCTAATGTCAGAAAAAATAGCAATAACGTTCCTCCATATGCCAGCCATCTGGCAAACGAAAACTGTTTTTGGAGATATTGGATAAATGGCAGTAACAGCCGCATCAGAATATATGCAGTGATAAAGGGTAAAAATAGTGGCAGGAGATAATGGAATGCCAGCAGTACGCAGCCGGTGATCAAGCTGATTAGCAACAAAAATCGAAACATTGGATGAGCACGCATGGCAGACCTCCTGAGATTTATTTCATGAACGCTATACTAGTATATCATAAACTAAGTATCTCACAGGTTTGGCTTGTCTAAATTCCCATCTGCTGCGTTGCATTTTCTAGCCGTAGCCATTGCTACGCCGTCGAAAATCCGCCTTGCAGAACGAAAATTTATCCTACGCCAAACTATTAAGAACTTAATTTATGATATACTAGTGTGTGCAAATCCGTTTAAAATTATCAGAGGATTTATATATAAAAGCGGCCTGTGTGATAGGGACTTTAGAAATCAGGGCAAATATAAAAGGACTGCTTGCATCAGCAGTCCTTAAAGGAGAAGGTATGAAAAAATTTAAGCACTTATCAAATGGAATTATTCACTTGATAAAATCATTATAAAAGGGAAATGTGAACGAAGAATGTTGGAGTTGTGAAGAAATTGTAAACAATTGTTCCAAACGGATTAGATTTTAAAACGGTAACCAACTCCCCAGATCGTTTCAATATAGCGTGGTTTCGACGTATTATCTTCGATCTTTTCCCGGATTTTTTTGATATGGACGGTGACAGTGGCGATATCGCCCACCGACTCCATTTCCCAGATCTCCTTAAACAATTCCTCTTTGGAATAAACGTGGTTTGGATGTTCCGCCAAAAAGGTCAATAAATCAAATTCCTTGGTGGTAAATACTTTCTCATCACCATTGACGATGACGCGTCTGGCTGTTTTATCGATGGTCAGTCCCGGAATTTCGATTTTCTCATTTTCCTCCATGCCGATGCTGGTCAGACGTTTATAGCGGGCAAGATGTGCTTTGACCCGTGCCACCAGTTCGCTGGGACTAAATGGTTTGGTGATGTAATCATCGGCACCCAGTCCCAATCCCCGGACCTTGTCAATATCATCTTTTTTAGCAGAGACCATCAGGATCGGCGTGTTTTTGGTTTCCCGGATCAGTTTACAGATCTCAAATCCGTCCATGCCGGGCAGCATCAAATCCAGAATAATCAGATCATAGTCCTCATCTAACGCTCTGGCGGCACCGGCACTGCCATCATGCTCTACCGTCACAGTGTATTCGTTAATCTCCAGATAATCTTTTTCTAATTCCGCGATGGCGGTATCATCTTCTATAATTAGTATTTTACTCATGGTAATTTCCTCCTGTTTTACTTTATATTTTTTCGTTTTCGGAATATTCTGTCAATCCTTTGGCACTTTTTTTAAGAGAAAATTAATACTTGTGCCGACTCCTTTGATACTTTCTGCCCATACTTTTCCACCATGGTCCGTGATAATTTTTTTGACAATGGACAGACCGAGACCACTGCCTCCGGTGGAAGAATTGCGGGAGGCGTCTGCCCGGTAAAACTGATCAAAAATGTGAGGTAAATCTTTGGCATCGATCCCCGGTCCTTCGTCCTCGATCTGGATTTTAATATATTCTGCCGGTTTTTCCTGTGGCTCTACATCCGAGCCATCCCGGTTTAACTGACGGTACAAGGGAGGAGTCGGAGATGCGGGAGCTTCTTCTTCGATGCGGACATGCAGGGTGGAGGGGGTGTGATCAGCATATTTTCCGGCATTATTTGCAATGTTATAGATCACCCGTTTTAATTGTTCCGGATCAGCAAAGATCTGTGTATCCGGTGCTGTATTATTATAGTAGGAGAGTTCCATTCCCATGGTTTCAATATCCAGTGCCAGATCTTCCATACAATCCGCAAAATAGTCGGCGGCTTTTAAAGTGATGAAATGATACGTCAATGCATCCTGTTCCATCTGGGCAAAAAGCGATAATTCTTCCACCAGATATGTCATATCATTTGCCTTATTATAGATCGTGTGCAAATACTTATCCTGCATTTCCGGGGTCTTTGCCACTCCGTCCATCAATCCCTCCGCATATCCTTTGATGGCGGTCAGAGGGGTCTTGAGATCGTGGGAAATACTGCTTAACATAATGCGGGTATCCTCATCGTACTGGATCTGCCCATCAATCATGTTTTTTAGGCGTATGCGCATTTCCTCAAAATCCTGACAGAGTTCTCCGATTTCGTCTGTGGAAAGGATCTGAACCGGCTGATTCAGATTACCCGCGCCAATCTGGTGGGTGGCGATCCGCAGGATATTGAGGGGATAGACAATGCTTCGATAGATCCATGCGATCAATAATAACGCCGTAGTTAAGATAACCAGTACATAGGAAATCAGAAGTTCCTGGATGGATTTATGCCATCGGGGAATTAGATGTGACATATCGGTAGCCAGAAATAGCTGACCTTCCGAACCATCCTGAAAATAAAAATCTTTTTTACGTATGATCATGGAAGTGGCATGATCCATGTAGATCATGCTGTTGGTTTCCTCTTCCTGTCCATGGAAGGAGGGAAGTGTGGTCATGCTGGCATAAAGGGTTTGATCCCCCACAAATACGTCTTTGCCGTTACGACGCACGATCAGAAAAGTATCCTGTTTTTTTAGGGCGTTATTTGCCTGCTGGGTATAGTCTGTGCTTAAAAATTTCTCCGGGTGTGTCTCCGCCGTGTCAGCTAATTGGGCATAGTCCTTCACTGTAATATGATACAGCAGTTGATAGGGATTAAGCAGGTAATCATAGCTCTCTGCTTCAACATTATAACGGCTTTTCATAACCTTAGACTGCTTTTGGAGAATAAAGTTGCTACACAGACCAAACATGATGACGGGGAATAGTGTGACGAGCAAAAATGCAATAATCAATCTGCCTCGAATCTTCATATGGTCATATCCTTTCTATCGTATTACTGATAATGAAAACTTCCCACAGTGTTTGTGGGAAGTTTATATTAATATGCATTTTTATTTGTCTTACGTCCAAAGAAGGTCAAAAACAAAATCTTAAAATCCAGATATAAAGTCCAGTTCTCTACATAATACAGATCACAATCAATTCGTTTGGAGATGGATGTATCACCGCGGTAGCCATTTACCTGCGCCCATCCTGTCATGCCGGGGCGAACCTGATGTTTGATCATATAGCGGGGAATTTCCTCCTTGAATTTATCTACAAAGAAAGGACGCTCCGGACGTGGCCCCACCAGACTCATATCGCCCTTGAGCACATTAAAAATCTGAGGTAGTTCATCCAGATTGGTTTTGCGCATTAGCTTACCAATGTTGGTGACACGGGGATCGTTGGCTGTGGTCCAGGCTTTTTGCTCTTCCGATTCTTTCTGAACCTTCATGGAACGGAACTTGTACATCTGAAATTCCCGGTTATGCAGTCCCACACGGGTTTGCCGGAAAATCAACGGTCCTGGCGATGTGATCTTGATAATCAGTGCCAGAATGCACATTGGGATCGCAAACAGGATCATGGCAACCAATGCACCGAAGATATCTACGGCACGTTTCAGGATCTTGTTAAAGGAAGAACTGAGCGGCACGTGCCGTACATGAATCACAGGTAATCCGTCCAGATCTTCCGTATAAGGCTTTGTCGGTATGATATTATTGTAATCCGGTATGAATTTGGTATGCACGCCGGATTTTTCACAAATGGCTACGATACGTTCCAGTTTGTAAAACTCCTGGATACGCAGCGTGATGGCGATCTCATCGTATTGATTGGAGGCCAGCATGTCCTCCAGTTTGCTGGTGTTGCCGATGACTTCTACATTGCGGTAACTGTCACCGGAGAATTTTGTGTCGTCTACGATACCGTGTACATAGTATCCCCATTCGGGATGCGCCCGCAGACGGTCGATATAACCTTCCGCAGTGCGGCTGTAACCCACCAGCAAAATATGCTTAAGATTCTTCCCGGCGCGGCGGGCACGCTTCAGTATCATCATGACAATGATGCGGAAACTGTAATCCAAAACCAAGTTGATAATGATAAAAATGGCCAAAAACAGACGGGCATAGTTTGTCTGTTTCAGGAAATACAGGATTGCTGTACCATAGACGATTCCAAAGGCGTTTGCCTTAACCAGACTAAACAATTCATAGCGTTTGCTGTTGGTGCGTTTTGGGTCATAAAGTCCACAGAAACGATAAAGAATCAGAAAACAGGGAATCAGAAAAACCAACATAGAGAAATATCGTTCCGGTTCCAGTATATATCCCACCGATGGTTTGATGATCTTATGCAGGATCAATGGACTCCAGGTGTCATCAAAACGCAGATAGTATGCTAATAAAAAGGAAAAAGCAATGATCACAGCATCTACGATCACATGCATAATATTTAGTAATCTTTGATTTTCTTTTATCAAGTTCTCACCTCACGAACATTCATTCAAACTTCTCATTATTATATAGTGTTCTGAAATAATGTGCAACATTTAAAATATTGAAACGTAGTAAAGCAAAGACCTTCATCAAGCTGTAAGGTTGCTGGCAGAATCTGCAATCTGCCGGATTTCTTCCCGACAATCTTTCACTGGCTCACACAGGGCAGACATTTCGAAAATATATAAAGATGATTCAATAACCACAAGTTATCTATATTAGTCCAAAAAACAGATTTTCTTCAAGTTTTTTTCACAGTAAGAACACAAATGATTGGTAGACTAACTATCGAAACGAGGAAATCCAGTAACATTCAATATAGAAAATAGGAGGTAGGAACAATGGAAGATAATAAAGAAAAGAACACAGGATATACCGGAGAGTATGGGAACCCGGTGGAGCCGGCTGGTGCGCCGGAGAATGAAGCGGCAAATGAGCCGAAGGATACCACATATAGTTATTCCTATCAAAAAGGAACAGCTGAGACGACACATTCCGGTGATTATTATGCATCTGGTCAGCAGTTTCAATCCGCTGGTCAGAGCGACAGTACGGATCAGGGAGCCGCACCGAAGCAAGGGCAGGCATTCCATAGCGGACCAGCGAATCAGGGACCTGTGAATCAGGGACCGGTGCCAATGGGACAGCCGCAAAAACCTAAGAAAGATAAGAAAATAGATTCTGGCAATGGATTGGTAAAAAAATTGTTGATTTGTGCCGCATGTGCTGCTGTGTTTGGTGTTGTGGCAGGTGTTTGTTTCCAGGGGGTACGCTATGTGAGTGATCAGTTTATGCCGACACAGAGCAGCCAGACAAAACTGAAGACTACAACGCAGGGAACAGCAGAGACAGATCAGACGACCACCACCGATGGAACGAATAATACGGCGAGTACCACAGAAGTGGCGACTACCGATGTTTCCGGGATCACAGAGCAGACGATGCCTGCCATCGTAGCCATCACCAGTACGACCCAGGGAGCAAATTATTATGATTTGTTTGGACAGGAGTACCAGGGACAGGAATCCACCAGTGCAGGTTCTGGCTTTATTGTAGCCCAGAATGACAAGGAATTATTGATTGCTACCAATAATCATGTGATCGAAGGTGCAAAGACCATCTCTGTACAGTTTATTGATGATGAGATTTATGAGGCTACCGTCAAGGGAACGGACAGTGCCAATGACCTGGCAGTCATTGCAGTGGCGGTGAAGGATATTAAAGAAGACACGATGAATAAGATCGCGATTGCAGATCTGGGTAGTTCGGATGACCTGAAAGTAGGTGAAATGGTTATCGCTATCGGCAATGCTCTGGGATATGGACAGTCTGTGACTGTAGGCTACGTCAGTGCCAAAGATCGTGAGATTTCCGCTTCTGAAGACAGCTATAGTGGACAATCTTCCAACAATACAATTAAGGCGATTCAGACGGATGCAGCGATTAATCCGGGTAACAGCGGTGGTGCATTGATTAATATGCGTGGAGAGGTTATTGGTATCAACTCTGCCAAGATTGCTTCATCTACCGTAGAGGGAATTGGTTACGCGATTCCGATCTCTGTGGCAAATCCTATCATCGAAGATCTGATGAATAAAGAAAACTTAAGCGATGACGAAAAGGGATATTTGGGGATCAGCGGACAGACAGTAACCGATGCCGCCACAGCTTTTAATATTCCAAATGGTGTACAGGTAATGGAAATTGCCAAGGGCGGTGCTGCCGAGGAAGCAGGCATCCAGGTTGGTGATATCATTACTTCCATCAATAATATGGAGGTTCGTTCCATTGAGAGCTTGCAGGAAAAGGCAAATAGCTACAAAAAAGGCACCGAGGTGGAGATCAAGGTGCAGAGAAGTGACAATGGTTCTTATAAGGAGAAAACCTTCAAGGTGAAGTTACAGGGTTCTTCTTCGCTGGATAGTTTGTCAGATAGTTCTACGGATTCTTCGAAGAACGATTCTGGAAATTCCGGTAACGGAAATTCTGGCAATGGAAACTCCGGTAATGGGAATTACGGAAACTCTGGCAAAGGAGGTTCGGATGATTCCGGTAATGACAGTGGATCTGATGAAGGATTTGGAAATTTCTTCGATTTCTTTAACTAATCACAAATAGCTCTGATGGCAGACGAGAGAATCACAATATGGCAAGTTTGTCGCATATGTGGATTTCTCGTCGCCCCGTTTCTTACGCTTCGGAATGAGGATTGATATGAGGGAAAATAAAATATGCCAGGCGCTGCTCTTTTTAGCGCTTGGCTTTTTGGAGTTTATCACCATCGAATTGTTTTTTAACCGGAATATTATTGATCTGGGTGTGGCACTTATTCTCAAGAATGTTCTGTTATATTGGGTGATTAATCTGGTATTGGTTTCGCTGCTTCATAGAATGAAACCGGCAATGCTGATTTCGACGATACTGGTGTTGGTGCTGGGAATTGCCAACTATCTGGTGCAGATGTTTCGCGGATACGGTATTGTCTTTATGGACTTTTATGCGATCCGCACGGTTGCCACGGTGATGGGGCACTATTCGGTGGAAGTGCATCCCTGTATGATTGCCGGGATTGCCACGGGTATTTTATCGATTGTGGCATGCTTTCTGTTTCCGGTGAAATCTGGCAGATATTTGCAGAAGAAAAGTATTCTGGTGTCGTTTGCCGGATTAGCGTTGAGTGCTTTGTTCTTCGTATGGATCAATACTTCTTCCACGTTCTTCCGGGATGTCAGCGAATTAACCTGGGATCACCAGATCGGCATTCACGATTATGGATATGCCTTATATTTTGCCGCCAATACCGGATCGGCGAAAATATCTGTGCCACAGGGGTACTCTCCAAAACGCGCTGAGGAAATACTCTCCCGTTATGCGGACGCGGAGAACGGAGGATATGGGAAAACAGAAGATGCGGAAACGGAGGGAGAGGGGAACCTGGAGAACCGGGATGCCGGACCAAACCTGATCATGATTATGAATGAATCTTTTGCCGATCTGCGAGTGTTAGGAGAGGATTTTCACAGCAGTCAGAATGCGATGCCCTTTTATGATAGTCTGACAAAAAATACCATCAAAGGATATGCCGAAGCTTCTGTCTACGGCGGTTATACTGCCAATTCTGAATTTGAATTTTTGACGGGTTGTACGAAAGCATTTTTGCCGGGCAATCCTTATTTGCAGTATATGACAGAAGAATTACCATCATTGATTACGACAGTGAAAGCGCAGGATGGGTATGAGGATGCCATAGCCATGCATCCATACAATCCCTCCGGTTATAATCGAAACCGGGTGTATCCATTGTTCTCCTTTGACTGTTTTATTAGTCTGGAAGATTTCCGGCAACCGGAATTATTGCGGGGATATGTCAGTGATGCAGAGGATTACCGTCAGATTTGCAGACAGTATGAGGAAAAATCGCCGGGTACAAAATTATGTTTGTTTAACGTGACCATGCAAAATCATAATCCGTATACTGCAGATTGGACCAGCGATGATCCGGTAAAGGTATCAGACCAGTTGGGAGATTCTTCGGTGAATCAGTATCTATCGCTGGTGAAAAAGTCCGATGATGCTCTGCGGGAGTTGATCTGGTATTTTAGCAAAGTATCGGAACCGACTCTGATTCTACTATTTGGAGATCACCAACCGCATTTGCCAGACCGGTTTTATGGTCGTGTCATGGACAAATTTCCAACACAGTTTGAAGAAGAGGATGTGATGAAAGAACATTTGGTGCCATTTATGATCTGGGCCAATTATGATATTCCAGAGCAGACAGTGGAGGTCTCTTCGCTGAATTACCTGTCGGGTCTGTTGTTGCAAACGGCAGGACTACAAACCACCCATTATCAGCGTTTTCTACAGGATATGGAGCGGTATCTTCCTTCGGTGTCTGCCAGCGGATATTATGATGCACAGGGGACGCTGGGAAATGTTCAACAGCCGGAGGGGGATGCGGAAAAATGGCTGGAGGAGTACGAGATTGTACAGTACTATTATTTATTTGACAGCAAAAATCGACAGGAGAAATATTTTACTATTCCCTAAATATTTGTTATAATAAAAATTCAGATGTTTTCCCCGACGTCTTGCAAATAATATATGGAGGAGAAACCTATGAAGAGAGCGATAGCAGGAATTATGGCTTTAACCCTGACGGCGGCCGTTGCTTTAACCAATGTTGCAGCGACACAAGCTGCAGGATACCATGAATATGATATGGAAGACTATGTAATGCAGGAAATGAAAGCGGCGAATATTCCTGGCATTAGTATGTCTGTAGTAAGCGATGAAAAGGAGATTTATAGTGCTGCCTTTGGTTCTGGTTCCGATCCAGAGGATGATTATGTCCTGGGATCTTTGACACAGTCTATGACAGCCCTGGGCATCCTGCGCATGGTGGAGGATGAGGAGATCAGCCTCAAAGATCCGTTGTCAGCTTATCTGTCAGATTATCCGAAATTACAGGATGTGACTATTGAGGAGTTGTTGACGCATACCAGTGGCATCCCGATGAGTGCTATGTTAAATGGCAGGGATTTGTATGTGTCAGATTCTGCGGGAAAATATGAAGAAGCCTATGCAAATTACAATTTATTGGGAGAAGTGATCGAGGAGGTTTCTGGAGAAACCTATGAGGAATATATTACGGAAAATATTCTGGATCCATGTGAAATGAGTTCTACTTTTTCTCTGCGGCAGAATCCGGAGTTACACAGTCAGGTGAAACCCACCTATCAGACGATTTTTGGGTATCCAAATAAGAAACAGTATGAATACCACGAGAATCAGTGGGCAAGAGTGTCCTCTGGATATATGTTGTCCGATGTGAAAGATATGGGCAAATATTTACAGATGTATCTGAAAAATGATGGTGAGATCATGCAGAAGGACAGCATTGTGCTTGCTATGCAGGGAGAGCAGGCGATTCAGACCTCCACGGCTACGAATGGAGTATTCGGAGGACAGGAACAGTATGGCATGGGGTGGATTTCGACAGAGGTCTCAGGGACACAGATATATTATCAGTTAAGTTTTTTGGAAAATACGATGTCGTTTATGTTATTGGTACCGGATAAAAATGCCGGCATCATTATGATGTTTGATGAGGCAGATTACATGGTAGGCCGGAAAATGACAAAGACAATTTGTGCCGGCGTGACTAGGATTTTGTTAGGGGAAAAGCCGGGACACGTGAAAGAAAATTCTTATTTAATCCAGCACGGCATCATTGACGTGATCCTGCTGCTGTTATTGATCGCAGCCTGGATGCCGATCTTTTTGATCGGTGTTTGGGGAAAACGGGTCAGCAGGCGGTTTCGCGTATTGCGTCTGCTCAAAGACCTTTTGTTGCATATTGCATTGCCGACGGCACTGCTTATCCTGCTTCCGTTGTATCTGGGACCCTGGGATGTATGGTTACAATTTGCACCGGACATTGTCTATGTAGTTTGGGCGGTGATCGCTTCTTTGTATTTTGGAGCTGTCATTAAGGTATTGCAGTGGATTGTCATTATGATTCGTCAGAAACTTCACGCAGGAGAGACAGAGGAGGAGATGCAGGACGATCCGATCAGACCTGTGGTGAAATCGGATACAGGTGTGGTGGGTAATTTCACCATGATCGATCCGCTGGACGATGAACTGACCGATGACGAGGAAGAAGTGGAAGAAGAGATCGAGATGGAAGAAGAGCTGGAATCGGAGGAAGAAGAACTCGGTGATTAATGTTGGATGCCGGTTGATGCTGTCGTGCGAAGCCTGCGGGGGCTGTCCCCGCCTGAACCGGAAGAAATAGGAGCACAGGAGTGTAAGGATCATGGGACATGTATATTTTACCAGACATGGACAAACGGTCTGGAATGTGGAAAATAAAATATGTGGTGCTACAGATATCCCTTTGACGGAGCTTGGGCATACACAGGCAGTTATGTTGGGAAAGAAGATCAAAGAACAAGGATTGCAGATCGATGAGATTTTATATTCTCCACTGATCCGCGCTGCGGAGACTGCCAGACATATTTCAGAGGAAACCGGGATTCCCCGCAGGGAAGAGAAGCGGTTAAAGGAACAAAATTTTGGGCGGTATGAATCTACTGCCAGAGATGGTGCGGAATTTAAAGTGGCGAAGACACATTTTGCCAATCATTATGGGGATGGAGAATCCATGTTGCAGATGGCACAGCGGATTTATAATTTGCTGGATGATATTCAGAAGGATTCGGACAAGACTTATCTGTTGGTGGCGCATAATGGAATTGCCCGCATAATGCAGTCCTATTTTACGGACATGAGTAATGAAGAATTTGCCGCTTTCGGGATCGATAATTGTGCCGTGCTGGAATATGAATTTTAGCGGAAAGTAATAGCATACTTTGAAGGGCTCTGCATCAGAATTTGATGCGGAGCCCTTTTGGGTAGTGATTCTTTAGGATGCCCTGACTTGCTTTTGCCCATCCCAGAGGATAACCCTCATAACAGATGAGAGTCCAGCCATGGAGAGATTGTATGGCGGTTTCGCTATTACGTACGGATGGTACTGCCTGTAGGGTCTCTCCGTGAAGATAACGGGTTGCTTCCTCTATACTACAACTGTAGTGTGAATTGACATTTTGCGGTGTCAGACTTTTCGCCAGGGCGTGTGCAGGTTCCAGTCGATTCTTCTTACGAGTACCCAGGTGTAACCCGGCCCGGAGAATCCGGATGCCCTGCAGGGAACGCATATCCTGTGGAATCTGATATATTTCCTCTCCGAAATATTGTAACCGGGCAGGCGATGGCTGGGAAATCGTTTGTTGTAAATTGGCTTTCCACCATTCGGACAGTTCGGAATAATCCGGCTGCTTCCTGCGATTATTTTTCTTTTGTTTCTTCTGAAGTTTCCGATGGCTGATTTCGCTTTGGTCCCCTGGTGTACCTGTTTTGCGCAGTCTTGCTACGAAGTGCCCTTCTCCTCTGGTTTTATGTGGCCAAAGCCGCATAGTGCCCGGGAGAGAACCGTACTGGATGCCTTCTTCCGCTGCGTCAATGGCATTTGGGAGATATTCTTTCCAATCTTCCAATACATAGTCCGGGTGTTCTGCCAAAAAGACACGGATCTGTTCTTCATCTTCTGCGGGGGCAAAGGTGCAGGTAGAATACACCAGAATGCCACCTGGTTTTAACATCTGTTCCGCACAGGAGAGTATCATATGTTGTCTGCTGGCACACATGGTTACTTGCCCGGGAGACCATTCCCGGATGGCTGTGGCATCCTTTCGGAACATACCTTCTCCGGAACAGGGAGCATCCACTACGATTTTATCAAAGAACTGTGGAAATAATTCTGCCATGTGGTCAGGATCTTCATTGCAGACGATGGCATTGGTGATCCCCATGCGTTCTATATTTTGTGACAGGATCCTGGCTCTGGTGGGAATGATTTCATTGGATACCAATAGTCCCTGCCCTGCCATACATCCGGCGATCTGTGTGCTTTTCCCGCCGGGAGCCGCGCATAGATCTAATATAGATTCTCCGGGTTTGGGATCTAATAAGGAGACGACAGACATCGCACTGGGGTCCTGAATGTAATATACCCCAGCTTCGTGCAATGGGTGACGGCCCGGATGTTCCGCAGGGTCAGCGTGATATCCCTCCGGGGTCCAAGTAACGGGAGACAGCACGAAAGGAAGCTCCGATGCGATAGCAGCCGGAGCCCCTTTTAATGGATTTATTCGCAAACCGTAGGATGGCGATTCCGCATAGCTTGCTACGAAAGCTTCGTATTCGGAACCTAATTGTGTCTGGATACGATCCAGAAATGCCTGTGGTAAATCCATGATAGTTCCTTTCCCAGATCAATCGATGAGATCTGCGATATCAATATTGTCACCCGTCAGTCCCACATGGGCGCCCTCCGCTGCTTCCAAGGTATCTTTGTGGGCTAATAACCATTTATTTCTCGCCCATAACAGTTTGTCCTCCGCATTTTTTCTAGTGATCTCTGGTGCATCTTCGTTGGTGCCCTTTGGCAATACGATCACCATACGGAATCCCTCCCCCTTTTTCGCACTGCAAGGAGCGTAATGTAAAGTGGTGGCATATAATTCTACCGCCGTACCCTTCGGACAGAAAAAGGCTTCTGTCTTAGAAGAGTCAATCTGCCCATTCTGAATATCCTGTTGACGTGCCACTAATAAAATGGCATCATCTGCGGCAATATCGATCTCGCTGTCACGATGATATTCAAAGCAGTTTAGCTTGGTGTTAGTTCCGTTGCAATATCCGATCTCAATGGGCATACCGCCATAACAATTGTCACGCAGATCTGTATATGCCGGAGTGGCTTCCAGCTCTGCCACACTAGGTACATAGATGACAGAATCTGCCGGTTTATCCGAAACTTTGACTAAAGTTTCCAGAAGTTCGGTGTAATCATAGCCATCTACAATACGACCATAGGTTTGAAATGCTGCATCTTTTACGGATTGAATCTTCATAATTTTTCCTCATTTCTGCGCTGCCTGTTTTTCGTATACCGGATCGTCTGTGTCGCAGCGCAGACACAAACCGGACGGCATGGAAGGGGATTTATGCTATAGAATGACAGTATTGCCATACCCTTTTGCTACCCTTTGTCATGCCAGAAGTTGGCATTTTTTCTCATGGGTTAAGTATAGCATAGTTGGAGGATTTTATCATCAAAAAAGTGAAGGAGATAATTTAAATGAAAAATGACAAAGGGGAATGATTTCTCATCTTGTCGAGCAATTTTACCATTTAGACTACGATTTTTGGATACTTGGCAGTTTTCTAAGGAAAATAAGTTAGTATTGTAATATAAACCAAATTCCGAGAAAAAAAGAGTAGTTTATGCTGCTTATTTACTTGGTTAATGGTTTAGAATATGCCTACAGATGAATAATGAATGGGAAAAAGGTAAAAGAGGGAGTAAGACAAATGAAGAGAAAATCTAGAATAATTCTGGCGGCAATTTTGGTCTTGGTTATACTGTGTGCATGGTATTTCATGCGGCCTTTATCCGCTCAGAATATTGCGAGAAAACTGCCGGATGACAGTCAGTGGAAAGGCAAGATCAAAGAAATAAAGGTGGACAATTTGTATCATAAGATGGGAAGACAGTTATTTTGCTTAGATAGCGATCAAGGCAATGTCTATTTTCTTGTGAACCGTTTTCAGGAGATGGAACCCTATAATAGCGCAGGCAAAATGGGTGACTTTATTTGTATGGATTATGATGATGATGGAAAATATGAACTCTTGTATTTATCGCATGAGATGTTGAAATCGTATTATGTTCCACAACTTTACATTTATGGAATGTCAAGGGGGAAGATCTGTCTGGAAGCGGTTTATGGATTTCATGATGAGAATGATTTTGGACCCGGTTACGCGTTGACTTTGGATAAAAAAGGAAACTTGTATCTAGTGTACAATGAAGCACAACCGAAATATAATGTTAGTATTGAATATGCGGATGGTCAATGGACTTGCAAAGGAGAAAATGCAGACAGCATAAATGTAGAGGAGGAAACAGCAGAATATCAAAAAAGGAAACACAATACACTGCGTGACTATTAGAAAATTTAAAATAAATTCTGTTTGTGTTTTCCATTTTTACAAAAGATAACTCGTGGTTATTTGATTATTTTTATATTTTACCATCATGTCTACCCTGTATCATTGAAAAATTTTCAAAAGGAAATCCGGTAGATTGCAGATTCCGCCAGAAAGCAAAGACCTTCTATCAAGTCTAGTTGCCTAGCGTGAAATCTGCAATTCTAGCCAGACTTCTTTGCACAAATTTCTCGTAAGACACGCAGGGGCAGACATAATCGACAAAACAGACTGTCTCATTGATAACCACAATTTATCTTAAAAAATAGGAAAAATCTAT
>JAUNIU010000037.1:0-6045 GCA_030523265.1 Eubacteriales bacterium
AAAGCTACAGATGTCATTGATCTGATTATTGAGATATTGCGTGGCAGTTCTTCCGTGAAACAGGCAAAAGGCTGTCTGGTGGGCGGAGATACCACAGATATCAAATTTAAGTCCAAAACCTCCGAGAAGCAGGCGAAAACACTGGATTTCAGTGAGGCGCAGGCGGATGCTATTCTGGCGATGCCTCTGAGCCGTCTGGTGGGACTGGAGTTATTAAAGTTACATCAGGAAAATGATACTTTGACAGCAAATATCGCAGAATATCAGTTGATTCTCAGCGATACAGAGGAACTCCACCGTGTGATTATTGCCCGCTTAAAGGCATACAAAAAAGAATTTCAGACCCCGCGTAAGACAGAGTTAGCCAATCTGACGGCGAAGAAATATGTGGAAGAAGTCAAGGAAGAAGAATTATTCGTGCTGGTGGACCGTTTCGGGTATACCAAATCGGTGGATTCTGCGGCATATGGCCGTATGGCACCGGAGACGCTGGAAGAGTTTTCCTATATTGTTCCGGTGAAAAATACGGACCGGGTTTGTGTCTTTACCGCAGAGGGAAATATGTATCAGGTCAAGGCGAAAAACATTCCGAAGGGGAGACCGAAAGACAAGGGAGTGCTGATTCACAATTTGTGTAAGATTGAGAACGAAGAACCATTGCTTTACATTTCCTTTGAGGAATTATTTGACTCCCAGCTATTGTTTATTACCAAACATGGTTTTGTGAAATTAGTATCCGGGGTGGAATTTGAAACGAACCGGCTACAGATAGCCAGTACCAAATTAGAGGATGGGGATGCGCTGGTTTGTGTACAGCCTGCCACTGTGGAAGACGTGATCGCGGGGGACCGGAAAGTAATCGTGATCACAGAACAGGAATTATCCCTGGGCTTCCCATTGGCAGAAATCAATGAGTTAAAGAAAACCAGTCGTGGTGTGAAGGGCATCACACTGATCGGGGATGATCTGGTGCGCTATGCCGGATTCGTGTCGCCGGAGCAGGAGGAAATTACCTTCGATGGAAAAGAATTCCTGGCGAAAAAGATCCGCAACCGTAAGCGGGCCGCAAAAGGGCAAAAGGCGCAGATCCGGGTGTAGACTTTCCGAATCAAATAGCATAAATGAATCATAAAGTGTAAATAGTTGCAACAAAAGGAAAAGTCTGCTATGATTAGCGTGTGTCAAAGGAGTTAGAATAGACTAACAGGATGTGTTACTATCTTGTCCATCGACAAATTTATACAGAAAGAAGGCATAAGTACCCATGGAAAAGAAACCATTTGTGACCAAAGAACAGATTGAAGCAATCGCAAAGACCTATCCCACCCCTTTTCATATCTATGACGAAAAGGGTATCCGCGAGAATGCCCGTAGACTAAAGGCAGCGTTTTCGTGGAATAAGGGATATCGCGAATATTTTGCAGTGAAGGCAACACCGAACCCATTTATCCTAAAGGTATTGCAGGAGGAAGGCTGTGGTGTGGATTGTTCTTCCCTGACAGAGTTAATGTTATCGGAGGCATGTGGTTTTAGCGGTTCTGATATTATGTTTTCTTCTAATGTTACGCCTGCGGAAGAATACAAAAAAGCAAAAGAGCTGAATGCGTTCATCAATCTGGATGACATTACGCATATTGATTTTTTGGAGGAGTCAGCCGGCATTCCGGAGACGATCTGCTGTCGTTACAATCCGGGTGGTGTCTTTAAGATGGGCACAGATATTATGGATAATCCGGGGGATGCCAAATATGGTCTGACCAAGGAGCAGATGATCGAAGCGTTTACCCGCTTAAAGAGTATGGGAGCAAAGCGGTTTGGTATTCATTCCTTCTTGGCCAGCAATACGGTGACAAATGAGTATTATCCTACCCTGGCGGGTATCCTGTTTGAACTGGCAGTGGAATTGCAGGAAAAGACAGGTGTAGAGATTGCATTTATCAATCTGTCGGGTGGAGTTGGTATTCCGTATACACCGGACAAAGAGCCAAACGATATCGCAGTCATTGGCGAAGGTGTCCGTAAGAAATTTGAGGAGATTATGGTTCCGGCTGGCTTGGGCGATGTGGCGATCTTCACGGAATTGGGACGTTTCATGCTGGCGCCATATGGTGGTCTGGTGACCCAGGCGATCCATGAGAAACATATCTATAAGGAATACATTGGTGTGGATGCCTGTGCGGTGAATCTGATGCGTCCGGCGATGTATGGGGCATATCATCATATTACGGTATTGGGCAAAGAAAATGCGCCATGCGACCATAAGTATGACATCACCGGGTCTCTTTGTGAAAATAATGATAAATTTGCCATTGACCGTATGTTACCGGAAATAGATATGGGAGATTATCTGTTTATCCATGATGCAGGTGCCCATGGATTTGCGATGGGATATAATTATAATGGAAAATTAAAATCTGCGGAGCTGTTATTGCAGGAGGATGGCAGTGTCAAACTGATCCGTCGTGCAGAGAAGCCACAGGATTATTTTGCTACGTTTGATTTTTGTGATATCTTAAAGGATATGAAATGGTAAATTTCATGGAAACGAAGATTTGATCAGGGTTCCCCCGATGATACAAGCACATTTCATCGGGTGGACGAGACGCGACAGGAAGCCGGTTATATGACCGGCTTCTTTTTTATCATTTTTTTGCGTATTTTTACTTTTCTGTAATTTGGCTAAAGTATTCTTAAAAATCTCCGATAAATTATGTGAAACAGAAGTTTATATGAGGATAGGTGGTGAATGGCATGAGAGTAGATGCATTAAATCAGGTCAGTCAGTTATACAATCAGACCAAACCAAAGAAAGTCACCCAGACAAACAAATCTTATGCAAAGGATGAGTTTCAGATTTCTCAGACAGCACAGGACTATCAGATTGCCAAGAAAGCGGTCAGTGAGGTGTCCGAGGTGCGGGAGGAGAAGGTTGCAGAGTTCAAAGAGGCATTGGCTTCTGGGACATACAATGTATCCTCACAGGAAATTGCAGATAAGATGGTTAGCAAATACTTTGATTCCTTGTTTTAGGAATGAAGTATTTGCAGGAGAAATGAGGTTGCAAATTGGCTAGTTTGATTGATGAACTGATTGCAGTTTTACAGAGCGAAGAAGAGATCTATCGCAAATTAATACCAATTTCTGAGCGCAAGACCGAGATCTTAGTCCGCCGGGATTTGAAAGAATTACAGCGTGTGACGGAGGAAGAGCAGGGGCTCTTGGATCAGGCCAGCGCACTGGGTCACCAAAGGGAGAAAGTGATCCAAAATATGGGGATGGTGCTGAACCGGGCTCCGGAGGAACTGGATCTGGCGAGCCTGATCGATTTGCTGGCGAAGCAGCCGGCAGAGAAGAAACGTCTCAGCACGTTGCATGATTCGTTGATCCAGGTGATGAAACGCCTGGTAGATGTGAATGAAAAGAATAAAGATTTGATAGAAACTTCCCTTGAAATGATAGAATTCAATATGAATTTCATTCAAAGTACACGGATGTCGCCGGGAAATAATAACTATGATAGAAATGCAGCATCAACCAATGGCATGAATCAGGGGTATTCCGCTGGTTCCTTTGATGCGAAGCAGTGAGTGTGGAGCGGATTTAAGACTGCTGCTCCCTCTTGCGTTTCCTTTCCTGGAAGTACAGACGTGTATTTTGCGTTTTGAGGGGAAAGGTTTGACCGATATAGAGAAATGGGGAAAGATTAGAAAGAGAGGATGCCATGAGTTTATTTACAAGCTTTAATGTGGGTGTTTCCGGGATTCGTGCATCACAGGCGGGATTAAATACCACCGCACATAACTTATCCAACACCAAGACCCAAGGGTATACCAGACAACAGAATATTCTGACCGATACCTATTATCAGAATTACCGTTATACGGATAAATCTACGTTACAGATTGGTTTGGGGACTACGGTTGCCGAGGTTCGGCAGATTCGTGATATGTTTCTGGACAGAGAGTACCGCTTGGAAGTGAGCCGGGAGAATTTTTATCAGGTTCAGTACGATGCGGTGACAGAGATCGAGGATGTTCTGGGTGAGATGGAAGGTGTGGAGTTTCAGTTTGCATTACAAGATATGTGGAGTGCTCTTCAGGGGTTTTCCATGGATATGCAGGATATAACCAAGCGGGAACTGTTTATTTCTGAGTCCGTATCCTTTTTGGCACGTGCACAGGATGTCTATAATGAACTTTACAATTATCAGGTCAACTTAAATGCAGAGATCAAAAGCCAGGTGGAACAGATCAACTCCATTGCAGAACAGATCGCGCAGTTAAATTTAAGCATTGCCAGGGCAGAGGCGGCTGATCTGGAAAATGCCAATGACTTGCGGGATTCCAGAAATTTGTTGATGGACCAACTGGCTGAGATTACATACTATACTTATAATGAAGACGCCACAGGTAAGGTGGATATTTATATCAATAGCGCACCGTTGGTCACAGGGACGCACAGCTACCATATGGGTGTGGACCGGATCAAATTTTATGACGAGGATGGCAATGTCACAACGGTATCTCAATTATATGATGTACATTGGCTGGATAATGGATATGATCAGGTGTATGATCTGGACCGTCCATACTCCTATGCGCAAAAGACCGATACGGGTACTCTTCTGGGTATATTGACTGCCAGAGGAAAAATCAGAGCCAATTATAGCGATATTCCGGTGAAGCCGGATAAAGAGGACGAGAAATATTATGAGAATGGAGTGTTTGATAATCAGGCATATGAGATCGATCTGCATCAGTATGAAGAAGAATTAAAGGTATATAATAATACCACCAGCAATTCCGTTTTAACGGAAGTGGAGGCGCAGTTTGATCAGTTGATCCATGGTATCGTTATGTTGCTTAACGATACATTCTGCCCGAATATTAAGCAGGAATTAACCGGAGTGACAGGAACCGATGCCAAAGGAAATACAGTCACGTTAGCGGATGGTGATTATAAAGTTCTGGATGTACTCCATTGTCCTGTGGGGTCAGATGACGATGGGACTATTGGCACGGAAGTATTTTCCAGGAAGATGGTGGACCGGTATCAGGTGCTGACATTGGATGACCAAATATACGGAACCGATGAAGAGGGCAACCAGATACCTTTAGCACAGGAGATACAAAATGCAGATGGAACCACCACCTATAAATTGTATGTTTATAATGAGGAAGATCCATCTGATCCGGATACTCTGTATACTTTGATGAGCTTGGAGATCAATCCTGATATGATTTCTGATTATGCTTTGCTTCCGGTGAAGTTTAATCCGGCATCGGGGGAGGAAGGATATAATTCTCCGATGTTAAACGACCTGATTAGTAAGTGGTATGAGGATTTTACGGTATTGGATCCGAACAGCAAGACCACCTACTCGTATGATGAATATTATCAGGCGATGATTACGAATCTGGCTACCAGAGGTCATACATGGAAGAGCATTACGGATAACCAGGACAAAGTGGTGGCGGATCTGGAACAGCAGAGGCAGCAGGTTATGGGTGTGTCCAGTGAAGAGGAAATGGTGAATTTGTTACAGTTTCAGCATGCCTATAATGCGGCATCCAGATATATTACCGTGATTGATTCGATGTTGGGATATCTGATTGAACGTCTGGGAGCGTAAACCCGGATATTTGGGTGGCGGGATAAGCGGTCAGTTAGAGACTTAATATAGAGATGACTTAAGCACAGTGCAACAGATAGAATGGAGGAAGAGATATGCCATCAACATTTTTTGGACTTAACATAGCAGCGTCCGGTATGGCTACTTATAATGCCGGATTGACTACCACGGGACATAATATCTCCAATATCAAGACAGAGGGGTATACCAGACAGTCGGTGAAACAGCAGGCGAAGGAAGCGATTTCACTGCGTACTTCCTATGGTATGTTGGGAAGCGGTGTTATTGCCACAGATATTGTCAGTGCCCGCAGTGATTATTATGATACCAGATATCGCCAGACCAATAGCATCTATGGGAAATATACTACACAGTCCTATTATCTGAAAGATATTGAAAATTATTTTTATCCG
>JAUNIU010000037.1:6055-16716 GCA_030523265.1 Eubacteriales bacterium
AGCGGAGAGTGGCGGTGTGATCAATTCCCTGACCAATTTTTTCACTTCTCTGGAATATTTGACCACTTCTGCCATGGATACCACCAAGCGGACGGAAGTGACAGGATATGCACAGACATTAGCTTATCATGTGGAGCAGACCGCGATCCAACTACAGGAATTGCAGCAAGAGGTGAACATGGAGATCCATGCAACGGTACAGCAGATCAATGCCTATGCAGCCGAGATAGCATCTTTAACCAAGCAGATCAATACGATCGAGGTATATGGTCAGACAGCCAATGATCTGCGGGATCAGAGAGCCCTGATTATTGATAATTTATCGGAATTGGCCAATGTCACCGTGACCGAGAAGGCACCGGCAGATGGCAATGGTACGAATCAGTATATCGTCACATTAGGCGGTGGTGTGCTGGTGGATACCACCCGGTATAATACATTGAATTTGGTAACCAGTGATGCCAAGGTGAGTCAGAATGATGTGGAAAATCTGTATTCGTTGGAATGGAGTTATGGTCAGTCCTTCGATTGTCACAGTTCGATTCTGGGAGGTACTTTGCAGGGGTTGTTTGAGATTCGGGATGGCAATAATGCGGATAACTTCAAGGCAACCATGACAGATGCCACGGCAACCACCATTACGGTTACGTCAGATGCTTTTAGCAGTCCGAATGCTTCCGATCTGTCACAGCTGGATCTTCCGGTGAGCGATGGCGTCTTAACCATTGGCAAGATGGATTACGTATATTCCTCCTTTTCGGTAGATGTGGCAGCAGATGGTACTTATACATATACGTTCACATTAAAAGAGGAGTTAAGTACAGAGGGACTGGCGCGGTTGCAACAGATTTTGGCAGAACAGGACCCTGAGAAGACGGCTGCGAAAGCAGGGGATTCCATCGCATTCCGTGGTATTCCTTATTATATGAGACAATTAAACGAGTTTATCCGTACCTTTTCGGCCAGCTTCAATCAGGTTCAAAACAAAGGTTATGATCTGAATGGTGATCTGGGAAGAGATCTGTTTGTGGCAACTGGTATCGCAAGTGGTGAAGAATATGACATGACAGAATTTTTGAGAAACACCGAAGACGGGTTCTATTATCTCAACGGATATAAGGTGTTTGACACCAATAAACAGGATGCATATACAAATGACGGTTATACCTTTGAAGCCATTGCAGGAGAGCCGGATTATTATGAACTCAAGGATAGTGATGGGAATTTTGTAGAAAAAGTATATATTCCGGCAGATGATGCCAAGATTTTTTCCTTTGATTCCCTGCCGGGAGATGCGGATTCGGTTAGTTATTATGCGATGACAGCACTGACCTATACAGCGGCGAAAGATCTGGTGGCAAATGGCGGTCTGTTGGCATGTTCCGCAGAAAACGTGGAAGGCACAGCAGGTTGGGAGGAAGCTAAGAATCTGACCAATATGCTGGCACTCCAGACGGATAATTCCATGTTTAAGCAGGGTGATCCGCTGTCCTTCTTAAATGTTTTGATCACAGCTACTTTAGGTGTGGATTCTGACCGGACACAGCAATCAGCCGAAAATTATGAGAATATTTTATTTGCAGTGGATAACCGCAGGACTTCCCTGACCGGTGTAGATGAGGATGAGGAAGCCCAGAATCTGGTAATCTATCAAAACCTGTTGAATTATCAGTACCGGGTATTGGCGGTGATGAATGAGGTACTGGATAAATTAATTAATGAAACTGGCGTATGATTTGTGTGACGCTTTGCGTCAACAAAGGAAAGCGTAAGGTATAGTGATTAGAATTGGAGGAAGCGTATGAGAGTGACGAATTCAATGATTTCCAATAGTGCGAGACAGCATATCTCCACTGCCAAAAATAAGCTGATGACAGCGGAAGAGCAGTATACGACACAGAAAAAGATTCAGCGTCCGTCGGATGATCCGACGATCGCATCCCGCGCTTTGAAATTCCGCAATACAGTGGCGCAGATAGCGCAGTATTTGGAGAAAAATGTAGAGGATGCCATGGACTGGATGGATAATACAGAGGGTGCTATGACCAATGCCAGTTCTGTTCTGAAAAATATGAAGGGTGTGCTAAACGAAGGTGCCAATGGACCGTTGGCAGCTCAGCAGAGGACTTCTGTGTTAGCGCAGGTGCGCGAGTATGCCAATTCGATTTTTGAGGAGGAAGCCAATTCCAATTATGCAGGGCGTTATCTCTTTACGGG
Source organism: Eubacteriales bacterium (assembly GCA_030523265.1). Classification (GTDB taxonomy): domain Bacteria; phylum Bacillota; class Clostridia; order Lachnospirales; family Lachnospiraceae; genus Butyribacter. The sequence goes on from JAUNIU010000037.1 coordinate 8,273, forward strand.
GTATCGTACAGACACCTCTTTATTATTTCCGACAGCCAGTGAATCTCTGGAATATAAGATTACGCAAAAGTTTGAAAGTACAGATATCGATCTGATCCGCAATGTGACTTCCAATATTGCCTATCAGGAAAATGCCACTGCCGAGGATTATGCGGCGATGGAAACCAAGATTAATGAGTGTTATCGTATTCAGTTGGCATATAATAATTGTTCCAAAGATCCGATTACCGGAGAAACGGATGCTTTTAGTATGAACCTTGTCACCAAAGATGCAGACGGCAATCTGCAGACAACTGCGGTGGATCCGATCGGTATCGTATCAAAGGACGATCCTTATGCGTATGATCTGGAGCAGTATAATCAGGAAAATGGTACCCATTATACGGCATTGTATATATATGATGCCGGGGATGTGGTATTGAGTGAAGACTTATATAGTCAGATTCAGTCGGAGGAGGCTTCCATTACCATTGATTACACCAAGAAGTCCTTTGATAAGAATGCCATCCGTCCGGAGATGTATTTTGAATGTACCAGTTATAATACGGTATCGATGAAAACCGTTCACTATAACGAACCGACTGACCAGAATCTGGATTATGAGATCAATACCCGCCAGACCCTTACTGTCAATACACAGGCAAAGGATGCCTTTAGCACGGATATTTATCGGGTGCTGGATTACATCGAACAAGCCATTAACGGCGTCACTGATGTGGAAAAACGTATTACCGAAGTGGAGAAACAGATCGCTAATACACCAGAGAACGATACGGAGACATTAGAAGCATTAAAAACGCTGAAAGAATCTCTGGAAAATGAACAGGAACTGCGAGTAAGCGTCATGAACAGTGCGTTTGGTATGGGACTTACCATGGTGGATACCGTTTCTCAGAAATTAGATGTGGCAGTGGCAGAATTAGGAGCAAAATATAACAGATTGCAGCTGACCTATGACAAATTGTTGGATCAGCAGACGATCGCAGAGGAGCAGTTGTCGGATAACGAGGAGATGGATATCTCAGATGCGATCATTAATCTGACACAGGCAGATAATTTGTACCAGGCATCTCTGTCCGCCACTGCAAAAATCTTAGGTAATTCTTTGTTAAATTATATCTAAGGAATCATTACGATGGATGCCGTCAGGCAGCGTGGACATTAAGATGTAGAAATGTAAGCAGACTTATATTTCTACATCTTTCAATATATCGTGCAAGCACGAGCACAATTTATACCTTTTGACCTTGGCATCATATAATATAAGAATCAGAATGGAGGAGCGTATGAAAATCAATACGAGATATTTTGGGGAAATTGAGATCGGGGAAGAAAAGATTATTCATTTTGAGAATGGTTTGTTTGGATTTGAACAATATAAGGATTATACGATTTTGTTTGATGTGGACTCCGAAGAGGAACCATTCTTCTCCTGGCTGCAATGTGTGACAGAGAGGGAATTGGCATTTCCGGTGGTAAATCCGCTCAAGGTACAGAGTGATTATGATCCGGTAGTAGAGGATGAATTGCTGACTTCTCTGGGGGATATGGGTGAGGAGGATCTATTAGTATTATTATTGGCAACTGTGCCGGAGGATGTCAAGAAAACTTCTGTAAATATGAAGGCACCACTCGTGATTAATGCCGGAACCAGACAGGGAATCCAGATCGTAGCAGAGAACGCTGACTATGAGATCAAGCATTATCTGATCGAAGAATGAGCGGACTGGACAGGATGGCTTTTCATTGGAGAACACAAAGCAGACATGCACAAAGTGTGCAGGATTGGAGGAAAATATGCTGGCATTAGCACGTAAAGTAAATGAATCCATTATCATTGGAAATGATGTGGAGGTAACAATCTTAGAGATCAAAGGGGATCAGATCAAGATTGGTGTCAATGCACCAAAATCGGTACCAATCTATCGGAAAGAATTATATCTTCAGATACAGGAAGAAAATAAGCAGGCTGTGGCAGCGGTGGATCCGTCTGCATTAAAGGGATTATTTTCCGATGGCAGTAAATAATTTCTGAAATATGCCGATAAATCATATAGCAGATCTATGTCACAGGAGGTGACAGATGTCCCGGCAGGGATAGATAGCATAAAAAGGTAACATCACATGGAGGTGAGACGATGGAAATCAATGCAATAAGTGGAGTAAGCAGAGTATCAGGATCGGCTGCGCCAGAGGTACAGGTGACGGTGAATCAGAATGTACCAAAGAATGAGGTTGTGGAGACAGAATCAATCGTCGCTGTGGAGCAGGCGTCAGGACAATGGGAAGCAGGCCAGGAAGAACAGCAGGGAATTTATGAGGAAAAGGAACCTACGGTTAGTTCGATTGATTCTGCTGTATCCAGTGCAAACAGTAAACTGTCAAAGACACGTTGTGAGTATTCTTATGACGAGGCAACGAGACGTGTATCAATTAAAGTATTTGATAAGGATAGTGATGAGTTGATCCGCGAAGTTCCTCCGGAGAAATCTTTGGAGATGCTCCAAAAGATGTGGGAGCTGGCAGGAATTATGGTGGATGAAAAGAGATAGGAGGTCATAGTATGGCGATCAGGATGACAGGTTTGAACTCTGGTTTGGATACCGAGTCAATTGTTGCGGCTTTGATGGAGGCGCAGAAGGCCAAAAAGACAAAGGTAGAAAATAATAAAACAAAATTAGAGTGGAAACAGGAGATTTGGAGCAGCCTGAATAAGAAGTTATATTCTTTTTATACCGATTATGTAGGAAAGATGCGTTTTCAGACCAATTATATGACGAAGAAGGTGACGTCCTCCAATTCTTCCAAGGTGACAGCCACTGCCAAGACCAATGCTGCCGCTGGTGCATATTCTGTGAAAGTGAATAAACTGGCATCGGCGCAGAACGTCACGGGCGCAAAACTGGGTACATATCAGACCACCAATGACCAGGGAGAAGTGGTGAATCAGAGTGTGAAAGGCTCTACCAAGCTGGCGGATTTGGGATTGGTATCTGACGGATCTTCACAGATTCAGGTAACCTCTGCCGATAAGACGGTATCTCTGGCGGTAAACGATAATACTACGGTCAATGATTTTATTCAGACATTGCAGAATGCGGGACTGAATGCATCTTTTGATGAGAATCAGGGGAGATTTTTTATCAGTTCTAAGACCAGTGGTCAGGATCAGGCGTTTACCATCACTACCAAACAACTGGATGCAAGCCAGATGAGTGCATTGCAGGATGTGAGAGATGCGGTGGGATATGATTCGTTGTCCACTGCGAATCAGAATGCGGTGATGCAGGCATTGACCACCATGCAAAACAGTACCGCCACCGATCGGGTTGAGAAAGCTGTCAAGACGATCGAGGATATGCTGGATGCCAATGCCAAGACTGCGGCTACTGAGAAATATACGGCGGAAATCACTGCAAAATATGATAATTATTTTGTGAAGGATGCCGATGATGAAGTAACCGGACTGACCGAGGAAGGTATTCAGGCGTTGAAGGATGCCGGCAAATATAAAGAAGCTGTGATCAATGATACGATGACAGATGCGCAGAAACAAAAGGCGCAGGAGACAGCAGATGCTGCTAATCTCAAGGCGGCACAAAGTCTGGTGAAAAGCAAGGTTACAGCGGAACTCAAGACGGATGAGTATCAGGATAAGATCGAAGCAGATGTGCAGGCTGCCAGAGCTGCCAGAGGAACCAGTGTATCCGATGCTGTGACAGCATATTCTACCAGTATATCTGCTGGAATTGGTGACGGCGATGGATCTGAGCTGCGCAAGATTGGATTAGATCATATCGATGGTTCTGAGGTAAGAGAGACCAGTGCAGGCGTAGGTATGGTGGTGATCGCAGCTGGAGATTCCGAAGTGGAGTTAAACGGTGCTACCCTTACCAGCAGCACCACTACGTTAGATGTCAATGGTTTGACGTTGAGCCTGACAGGGGTGACTGAAGAAGCGGTGACTTTATCCGTATCCAACGATACACAGGGTGTCTATGATAGCATCAAGGAGTTTGTAAATCAGTACAATTCCATTCTGGCGGATTTGAATAAATACTATAACGCAAGTTCTGCCAGGGGATACGACCCTCTGACTTCGGAGCAAAAGGAAGAGATGTCCGACGACGAGGTGGAGAAGTGGGAAACCAAGATCAAGGATTCCCTGCTTCGCAGAGACAGTACATTAAACGGTATCATTTCCACTATGCGTACTACGATGGTGGGAACAACGGTGAAAGCATCCAATGGCAAGACCTATTCTCTGGCTAATCTGGGGATTACCACAGGTAAAGATTATAAGGAATATGGCTTATTGCATATCAAGGGTGATGAGGATGACACGGATTACGCAGATGACGATAATACTTTGATGGATTTATTAAATGAGGACCCTTCTATCGTGACAGAAGTGTTATCTGGCATTACCAGTAAATTGTATGATGATTTGACCAAGAAGATGCAGTCTACCACATTGAGCAGTGCGTTGACCTTCTATAACGATAAAGAGATGAATAAGCAGCTTTCCACCTATAATTCAGATATTAAGAAATGGGAAGAAAAGCTGGCTGATATGGAAGATCGTTATTACAGTCAGTTTACTGCTATGGAGAAAGCGTTGGCAAGTCTTCAGTCCCAGCAGTCAGCATTATCCGGTTTACTGGGCAGCTGATGCATGAGAGACAGTATGCCCGTGCAGACATAAGAGGTAGAATGCTGGTATGGTTCATATACTATACGGAAATGGAGTAGATAATGGCAACATATAATAAAGCTGCGATGCAGTATCAGAGGAATGCGGTTCAGACAGCGTCACCGGCCAAGCTGACATTGATGTTGTATGATGGTGCGGTGAAATTTTCCAATATTGCAATCGAAGGCATCGAAGAGGGAAATATCGAGAAGGCACATAATAATATTATCAAAGTGCAGAATATCATTGTGGAATTTCGTTCTACCCTTGATATGAAATATCCGGTGGCGAAAGATTTTGATGTGGTCTATGATTACATTTACCGTCGTCTGGTAGAAGCCAACATGAAAAAAGATAAGGAAATCATGGAGGAAGCATTAAAATATATCAAGGAAATGCGGGATACATGGAAAGAAGTTATGCGATTAAATAATGTGACTTAGAACAGTGTTTCGGGTTATTACACAGACCGGACCGTGACTATGGAAATGCAGTCATGGCCCGGTCTGTTGGGGATTTTTCACACGGCTATTTGTTTCTGAGCGAAAACAGATAGCTTTGATGGCAGACGCAAACTCTATATTTGCGCCGCTTCTTTGCGACAAGTCGCTCAGAAATGAGGGAATACTATGAGTACAGAGACGAATGTATACGTTAGTGCATTGCAGGATTCATTGCAAAAGAAACAACAGGTGTTGCAGACAATATTAGATATGACAAAAGAACAGCGGGAAGTGTTAGCCCAGGAGCATCCGGCTATGGATCGGTTTGAAGAGATCATGGATGCCAAGGAAGAGCAAATCGCCAGACTGAACGAATTGGATGGGGGATTTGAGTCTTTGTTCAAAAAGATTGGTGATACCTTGCAAAAACAGCGTTATCAGTATGAAAAGCAGATCAAGCAGATGCAGGAGTATATTCGGAGCATTACGGATCTGGGAGTACAGATCGAGAGTATGGAGCATCAGAACCGGGATGCCTTTCAAAAGTATCTGGTCAGTGAGCGTAAAGAGATACGGACAGGACGCGCCAGCAGCAAGACGGCAGTATCCTATTATCAAAATATGCCAAATCAGCATCATGAGTGGCAGACATATTTTATGGATCAAAAACAGTAATATCTTGTGTTTCCGCATTTTTAAAACCAGTTAACTGGTGAGAGGAGAAGCAATGAATTATCTGGATGATTTCTTTGAAGATGAAGTGATTGAGGGTTTTTATGTCCCTAGCATTATGAAAATGCTCTGGGCCGCCAAGCTGGAAGTGCTGTTGGATATCGGGAAAGTCTGCAAGAGGCATCAGATCAAATGGCATATCAGTTTTGGAACTTTGCTTGGTGCTGTGAGACATCAGGGGTTTATACCATGGGACGATGATATCGACATCGCTATGTGCAGAGAAGACTATGAACACTTCCTGGAGATCGCAGAAACAGAGATGCCAGAGTATATCATTAAAAACATGTATACGGATACCGGCTATTATGATTTTACTACGGTAGTTGCAAACGGCGAAAACTTTTCGTTTCAAAAAGAATATTTAGAGAAATTCTATGGATTGCCATATCCGGCAGGTGTGGATATCTTCGTGCTGGATTATATTTCCGTCAATGAGGAAGAAGAAAACCTGCGGGAAAATCTATTGCATCTGATTTGGGACACCGCTTACAGGATGCCAGAGAAGGGTGCGATGGATCAAAACCTCCGCGATGCATTGGTGCTGATACAGCAGGCAACTGGTGTGGAACTTGCCGCAAAGGCAGACGTAAAACATGAATTATTTGTCTTGTTTGACAAATTATGCGCAATCTATCAGCGGGAGGAAGCGGAATATGCTGCATGCTTGCCGTACAAAGTGATGAGAAAACATTATACTTTCCCGAAAGAGATATTAGAAGACTGTGTCGATATGGATTTTTGCGGAGAGAAGCTTCCGGGTGTCCGGGAGTATGATCGGTATTTGCGGGAAGAATATGGAGATTATACGGTAAAACAACGTACAGGTGGAGATCACGGATATCCCGCGTTTCGGAGATATGAAAAACCGTATTTAGAGATCGCGGACCGTATTCCGTACCGATATGAATTTGCAGAAGAACACCTGCAGGCATCCAGAGTCTGTACAGAGGAAGGAGTAAAGACCTCAGAAACCAAGATTTTATTTCTCGTTTATAAATATGCTTCCTGGAAATATATGGAGGATCCATACCGCTATTGGACCAAACAGGACAATGTCACAGTAGATATCCTGGTTATACCTTATTACCGGACCGATTTTTTGGGGAATCGGATAGGGAAATACTATGATTACGACAAATTTGTGGATGTACTGCCTGTGACGGATATCTCAAATTATGATCTCCGGAAAGAGAGACCGGATATCATCTACACCCATAATTTGTGGGATGATTGTAATGCCACCACAACGATACAGCCGGAGTTTTATTCTGCTGTGATCAAGCATGATACGGATCGATTGGTATATATTCCGGATTTTGAAGTGGATGCGATAGATCCGGCAGATGAAAAGGGGATGTATAGCACGAACTTTTTCATAAAAATGCCGGGAGTGATTCATGCGGATGAAGTCAGGGTTAGCCACCCAAAGATGCGCGATTTATATATAAATGTACTAATGGAATTTACCGGAAAAAGCAGAAAATATTGGGAAAAACGTATAATTTGTCCCGAGAATGAAAAAAACGAAAAAAATGAAAAAAAGGGGTTAAGGATCTGACAGATTCTCCGATATATAATACAGGTAAGATAATTACCGCTGATATCTTCAGAATTGATACGTACGGGTTGAGAGGAAGAGGATGCAACAAAATAATTTTATCACCGTTGGCAAGGATGCCGACGTAATTTCAAGGAGGAATTACTATGATAGTACAACACAATATGACAGCGTTAAACGCTAACAGAAACTTGGCTGTAACAAACACAAACCTGGCTAAGAACACAGAGAAGTTATCTTCTGGTTACAGAGTAAACCGTGCAGCAGATGATGCAGCTGGTCTTTCTATTTCTGAGAAGATGCGTGGACAGATCCGTGGTTTGAATCAGGCTTCTACCAATGCTGAGGATGGTACATCATTGATCCAGACAGCAGAGGGTGCTTTATCAGAGATGCACTCTGTTATCCAGAGAATGCGTGAGCTGACCGTTCAGGCTTCTAACGATACTTATGTTACTGCTGACCGTGTAGCTATTGCACTTGAGCTTCGTGCACTGACATCTGAGATCGATCGTATCTCTTCTCAGACAGAGTTCAACACAATGAAGCTGTTATCTGGTGGATTCACCAATAAGTCTCTGCAGGTTGGTGCTAATGCGAACCAGCTGATCACATTTGGTATCTCTGCAATGAGTTCTACTGCTTTAGGTATTCAGGATAGTGCAGTTGCAGGAATCGTTTCTACTGCTAATGCAGGTGCTAGTATTACAGGCATTATCTCTATCGTAAACAGTGCTCTGACAAAGATTTCTTTACAGAGATCTACTCTGGGTGCTATCCAGAACAGATTAGAGCATACGATTGCAAATGCTGATAACACAGCTGAGAACTTACAGTCAGCTGAGAGCCGCATTCGTGACCTGGATATGGCTGATGAGATGGTTAAGTATTCTAAGAACTCTATCCTTCAGCAGGCTGGCCAGTCTATGTTGGCACAGGCTAACCAGGCTACACAGGGTGTTCTGTCATTACTTGGCTAATAAAGTTAGTTGGATTATCAAAAATCGATATGGGG
>JAUNIU010000038.1 GCA_030523265.1 Eubacteriales bacterium
GGAGAAATAGCTGAAAAAACAAGTATAAGCAGTCTGTGAATGGTAAGCCGGATAATAGCGAACCGCTTGTATTGGTGTATCGAATTTTAAATCACAGCAAGGAGAAATAATTGAATAAAAGAGCAAGCAAGGAAAAGAAAATACTATCTCAATGGTTTATATTATAACTACCACGTGGAACATAGGAATGATGGTTATGGAAACGATGAAACGGAATCGAAAAAGTCCGCAAAAAATCTTCGGAAAATCTTTCCTAAAAAATAGATTATTTTGTCATTATATGGTAAAATGAAATATGAAAATATTTTATCAGATATGACAGAGAGGGAGAAATTATATGGAATATAATGAACAGGTATTTAAAAAAAGCGCAAATCGAAAAACAATGCTAATTTGGCTGATTGTGTGTGCTATTCTCACCGCAGCCTATGTTATTGAGGTTTCAAAAGGACTTCGCACCATACAGTATTTTATGGTTTTTGCAATTTTCTGCTGGCTGCCGCTTATCGTTGGCATAGCAGTTTTAAAAATAAAAGGTATGGATACGGGGGTATTCAAGCATATAGTTGCCATTGGCTACGGAATTTTCTACATATTTATCATGATGAACACAAATTCTACCCTTACATTTGTATATATGCTGCCTATTTCCGGTATGCTGATATTATACAAGGATCGGAATTTTATAATACGATGTGGTGTCTGTAACAATCTGATACTTTATATTTATATTATCAAAAGCATTATGTCCGGTATGAACAGCCCGGCCGATATTACATGTTATGAGATACAGGCTGCCAGCACAATTCTGTGCTACACTACCTATATTCTTGCAATCAGTCATTTGAATCAGTCCGATGGTGCTTTAATTGGTTCTGTAGAAGGCGATCTTCAAAGAGTCATTATTACAGTGGATCAGGTAAAAGAAGCCAGCAATGCTGTAGTAGATGGAGTTAACGTAGTCAGGGATTTGTCAGAAGAGAACAGGGATGGCGCTAATCAGGTTGTCCGTAACATGGAAGAGCTGACTGATAAAAATAATGTTTTACATGAAAAGACCATGTCCTCTATGGATATGACATCCGATATTAATACACAGGTGCAGAATGTGGCAGAGCTTATTGGAAAGATGGTTCTTTTAATTAATGAGTCTGTTGTGCATGCTGAAACAAGCTCTAAGGAATTGTCTGATGTAGTGGAGTCTACGAATATGATGGCTAAGCTGTCTTCGGAAGTGGAAAAGGTTTTGGCTGAATTTAAAGATGAATTCGATATGGTAAAACAAGAAACAGGCACAATTGAAGGTATTACTTCCCAGACTAATCTGCTTGCCTTAAATGCTTCCATAGAAGCGGCAAGAGCTGGAGAAGCCGGAAAAGGCTTTGCTGTGGTAGCAGATGAAATTAGGAACTTAAGCATGGGAACTCAAAATTCATCCAGCCGTATCATGGCTGCATTGGAGCATTTGGAGCGAACAGCGGATAAGATGACAGAGTCTATTACCGAAACCTTAAAACTCATTAACAATGCTATGGATAAAATAGAACAGGTTAATCAGAGCGTAACCGGTATTACTTCCGATTCCACACGACTTGGTGACAACATCCAGATTATAGATTCTGCTATGAAAGAAGTTGAAACATCTAATCAGAACATGGTTGATAATATGAAACAAATATGTGACGTTATGCAGGTAATGATACAGTGTGTAGAAAATGCGGATACTACCACAAAAACCATGCTGAGTAAGTATGAGGAAACCTCCGATAATGCAGAGAATATCGGAAAAATTGTTGGTGATTTGGTGGAAAAATTAGGGGAAGGCGGCTTCATGGGAGTGAAGGATTTAAGACCGGGAATGAAGCTCTTCATTATTACTAAGGATGCTGACAATGCCGAAGAAGTATACAAGGGTGAAATTTTGGAAAAGAGGGAAGACAACATATTAATAACCTTGAAGTCTGACGTTAGCGGTTCTCTGAACCTAAAGGATAAATCTCAAAGTTATTGCCTGCGGATTGTGGTAGATAATGTTTTATATTATTGGAAGGATGTTAAAATTTCTTCTAAAGGAAATGATTCTAACTGCTACATAGTGACAACAATCGGAAATCCATCTGTATTAAACCGTAGAAAGTATCCAAGAATGTCCATATGTAACCCTTGTACCATAACGGTGAAGGAATCCAATCGTACCTATGATGGCAAGATGGTTAATATTAGTGCTGGTGGGTTTGCATGCAGCTTACTGTCCGATAATGTTGAGGAAATGAAGGATGAATATGTAGAAGTGTCCATTCCGGATTTTGCATTGCCGGAAGGACGTGAATTGGAGGGTACTGTTATTCGTATTACCGCCAATGGAGATGACACGCCTATAATCGGATGCCGGATGTGGGAAGATAATTTAGCAATTGGTGACTATGTAGAACAGAATAATAAAAATACCGAAATGCGTTGAGAGTAGTATGTTGATTTGATAAGTTTGAAAAATGCTGGAGCATGAGAAAAATATAGTAGGAATGATTTAGTAGTTCATACCTTGCTTGAAGATTTTTCAGATCTTTGATAAAATAATAAATTAGTTGCGACAGTAGGATGGACAGAGTTGTGGAATATTCAGTTCACAGGAAGGAGCAGTCGTGAGAGTGATCAAGGGGAAACAGGTGGTTTTGCAGTCATATCTGACAGAAGCACAGTGTGTCAGACCTGTTACGGAGCAGGATGTGGAAACCAAAGTGCCGTTAGAATATGATCCTCAGCAAGTCTCAGCACAGGTGGCTGCCACAGGTACGCTTCGGGAGCACAGAGTACAGGAAATTCAGCCAGAGCCGCTACAGGCAAGAGAGATACCAATAGAGCCTGTTACCACCAGAGTATCCCAGCCGACCCCTATTCACGCGGTGGCAAGTACATTAAATGCCCAGCAGATTCTTGCGGAAACCGCAGGGGAAAATTTGACCATCGAAGAATTATTTCATCCTGCGCATAAATAGAGAAAGAATTAAATCAATAGAAATAGAAATTTAGAAAGGAGGCAGACGATGAGTTATATGACAACTGGCAGAGTGGATACGTTACAGATACAGCCGCTAGTCAGCCATACCGGAGAGAAAGGTCGGCGTACTACGATAACCAGTTTTCAGACCATGCTACAGACCGAGCAGTCTGCATCAACTGCTTCCGATCAGAAGACAAGCAGTACAGCATCAGCACAAAGTCAGAGCGGAGTGATATTCCGTGATCCGGTGACAGGAAAAGCGGTGCGTTATGTGGAAGTGGGTAGTGAGGATGCCTCTTCTACGGACGAAACGAAATCGCAGAGTAAGTCAGCTACATATACACAAAAAACTTCCTCAAATAGCAAGACAACGTCTGCTTCTTCTATGAAAACCACCAAGTATGATGCGTATTTCAAGAAAGCGGCGAAAAAATACGGTGTGTCCGAGAGTTTATTAAAAGCGATCGCGAAAGCCGAGTCCAATTTTAATGCCAGAGATTTATCCAGCTCCGGTGCGATGGGAGTCATGCAGTTGATGCCTGAAACTGCCCGAAGTCTGGGAGTGGATGATCCCTATGATCCGGAGCAGAATATCATGGGTGGCGCGAAGTGCATTGCACAGAAATTAAAAGAATTTGACGGAGATGTAAAATTAGCCCTGGCAGCATATAATGCGGGGTCCGGTGCGGTGAAACGCGCAGGTGGTATTCCATCCAAATGTCAGAGTTATATAAAGAAGGTTTTGAGTTATCAGGAGGCCTACGAGACGGCAAAAAAAGTGGGATAAGGTATATTATGATAAGCGGATCGAGCAAGCGTGCTTGTGAGAGCGCAACAAGACCATGAAGCGGAACTTCATGATCCAATACCTCTGAAGTAGATATGGGAAATCACTCCGATCTATTTTGGGGGTATTCTTTTGTATAAAAGTAAAATTGAGCATCGGGATGCCGGAAAAATCTGGTTTGTCAACCGATGTGTTACAAGACTGGCAGGTTAGTTGCTTGCCGGAAATATGTTTTTTCGGTATGGTGCGGGTATGTGCTTTTCACATTTGTTGAGTTTCCGCATTTGTATGAACTGGTGTGAAAAGTCCACATCACAAACTGTGATGTGGAAATATTGCATAAAATTGCACTCGGAAAACTTGTTTTCCGGATGCAATTTATATGCATATTGCGCATGCTGCTTATAGCAGCATGACCTTTTCACACAAAAAATCATAAAATTAAAAATGCAGAAACGCAAGACTAATAAATATACAGAAAGAAAGAGGATGATTATGCGATTAGGGAAGAGATTATCACAAAAGAGAAAAGATTTGGGGATGACCCAGACAGAATTGGCAGAGCAGATGCATGTAACCAGACAGACGGTCAGCCGCTGGGAATCAGGTGCTGTATATCCGGATGTGACGAAGATTGCCGAATTGGCATCCCTGCTACATGTGAGTTGTGACTATTTATTACAGGATGAAATGGAACAGGATGCGGGCGAAGAATCGGTGGAAATGCCTGCTGTTTCCCGCTTGCTACAGAATACGGTCGGGAAACGGGTGAAATTAGGATTTTATGACGATGAAGAGGATATTGATCTGGAGGATACCGAATGTCTGGTGAAGGGTTTTGAGGGAAACTGGATGCAGGTGGAGATTACGAACGGGAAAGAAGCTGTACAGAAATTGGTGGCAGTTTCTTCGATTCTTTCGGTACAACTCATAGATGGAGAATAGGGGGGATAAACAATGGAATATTTGGGCTTTATATATGGAATTTTTGGAGTTGCTGCTTTTATCAGTGTCATATCTCTGGGTACGCGTGTGTCCAGGCTGGAACGGCGGATGCGCGTGAGAGAGGACCGGGGGAACGATCTGAGGACACATTTACAAAAAAGGATCGGGGAACGTGTGCGGTTTTCCTTTTATGATGACGAAGAGGATATCGATATCGAGTTATACTATACGCAGTCTGGATATTTGGAAATCATGGATGTGGATGAGACGTGGGTATACATTCATGGGGAAAATGGCAAGAGGCAGATGGATAAGTTATTGCGAATTTCGTCCATTAAAGGAGTGGAGACGATTGCAGATGGAGAGTAATGTGTATCACTAAGGAAAGTTCCCAAATCAGCCGAAGTATAACATAGAAAAATCGTACGTGATATGTGTAATATAGTCAGGACGTACAACATTCGTCCGGCAGAAATGGGGCAAATATGAACATTCAGGATATCATAGCGCAAGAACATAAAGTGGCAAGAGAGGATGCAGGTCGTAATACATCCTCTGTTTATGCCGGACAGATGGCTGGGAAGGGGATAGCCTCCAGACTTACAGGGAATGCAGCGATCGGTACGAATATGCAGGTTCCTGTGACACCTATGGGTCACTCGGACGGAGAAGCCAGTGACAATTATTCCTTTCCGGAGGCAATGGAAGTGGCTGCCCAGGCAGAGGAAGCCAATGACAAGGCGGGACAAAATCTGGCGATCCTGACTGGCGAAGATTACAGCCGGTTAGAGGATCAGGAAGGGGCCCTGGAGAAATATCAGGAGTCCAGTCTGGAACGGGCGGTAGAGAGGATTCGCGCGGAGCGGGAATGGAAGGCAGAGCGCCTGGAGGAAGGTGCCAGACTGCGGGAGGAACTGCAGGAAGGTTTGGAACGGGTACAGGCAGTGGGTTTCCTGTCTGCCAAGAGTGAGGCACAGATCAGAGAAGCACTGGAACGCGCGGATCTGCCGGTATCACAGGAGATGATTTATCAGGTGGTGTCCGCTTTGCAAATGAGTCGTTCTGTGACGGATCTGACAGATGCGGCAAAACGTTTTCTGGTGGTGCAGGAATTGCCTGCCACCATCGCAAATCTTTACCATGCACAGTATTCCGGCATGGAGGGAGTGGCGGCAGATCGTGTGCCGTCGGAAGTGTGGGAGAAATATGGTCCCCAGGTAGAGCAGATCCTACAGGATCTGGGCGATACAGAGTTAGAGCAGATGCCGCAGGCGAAATGGCTGTTTGCCAACGAGCTGCCGGTAAATTCGGGAACATTGAAATACCTACAGGAATTGGCAACTCTTTCGGAGAATATTACACTGGATCATACTCTGAACCAGATCATAGGGCAGATGGCTGCAGGAGGGCAGGCGGTGGATACTGATCTGATCCAGAGTGATAAAACCTATGTGGAATATCAGGAGCAGGCAGATCTGATCCGGCGCGTGGCTGGGATAGGAGAGCAGGACATTCGCAGAGCATTGCAGGAAATACAGGAGGATACCTCTGGTCAGGCAGGGGAACAGAATCCACATACAGACTCTTCCTCGGATTTGACGATAGCTAAATTATTGGAAGCAAAGGAGTCTACAAGTGTAGTGTCAAATCCTGATATAGATATTCAGACCATTACTGTCAGAAGACAGCTGGAGGAGATTCGTTTGATGATGACCACCCAGGCTTTGGTGAATTTACGCAGACAGGGATTTGATATTGAGACGGAACCGCTGGAAGATGTGGTTCAACATTTAAGGGATATTGAAAATACATATTATGTCCGGCAGGCAGAGGATCGGGGAATCGTATTGGCAGATGGCGATCTGGAGCTGATGCAGGAGACCATGCGGCAGACATCGGATATTGCGTTGTCTCCGGCAGCGATGTTGGGCAGCAGTCTGCGGCAGCATCAATTATTGACCGTCAATGAGCTGCATGGCATCGCGGTCCATGTGACAAATCAGTACCAGCAATATGAGCAGGATTACGAGGCAGTGGGCACGCAGGTGCGACAGGATCTGGGGGATTCCATTCGCAAAGCATTTGCGGGAATACCGCAGATGTTACAGGATATGGGATTAGAAGATACCCAGGCAAATGAGAGGGCGGTACGTATTCTGGGATATAATCAGATGGAGATCACCGAGGAAGCCATTCAGGAGATTAAACAGTGGGATGCGCAGGTACAACGTTTGATTAAACAGATGAAACCTTCTACGGTATTAGATCTGATTCGGGAGGGACAGGACCCGCTGAATACACCGATTGCAGAATTGAATGAACAATTATCGGATAGAAATCAGGACAAAGAGCCTTCCGAAGAGGAGAAATATAGCCGTTATCTGTGGCAGTTGGAACGGCAGGGAGAGATCACCGAGGAGGAACGGGGAGACTATATCAATATTTATCGGTTGCTTCACCAGATCGAGAAAAGTGATGGTGCTGTGATCGGTGCTGTATTGCAGGCAGGACAGCAGATAGACCTTCAGCACCTGCGGACAGCGGCGCGGACGATACGGGCAGGCGGTGTCGATGAGAGAATCAGCGAGGAGGACGGAGTCAGAGAAGCACCCGTGCAATATTATCAAAATATGACAGAGGATATATTGCAGACCATTACTCCGGCAAAACTGCGGGAGATCACCGCAGGCAATCCGGAACAG
The DNA here is from genome assembly GCA_030523265.1 of Eubacteriales bacterium. GTDB lineage: Bacteria > Bacillota > Clostridia > Lachnospirales > Lachnospiraceae > Butyribacter. Next base: position 7,436 of record JAUNIU010000038.1, read on the forward strand.
ATCATGGAGCAGTCGCTGGAAAACGTGGCAGAAGAATTGCAGCAGGCGGCGGGTGATCCAGAGCTGTTGGAGGAATATTATCAGGAACAGGCGGAAGCGTTGCGGGAAACTGTGCGCCTGGCGGGGCATGCCAGAGCGTATCTGGAGCAGTTTGAACTCCCAGATACGTTGGAGAATATCAGGGCGGCTGAGTTTATGTTAGAAGAGGGCGGTTCGCCGATGAAAGAAATATTAGAGCGGCGCCGTATTTTGACAGAGGAGGAACAGGAGGAGCTGGATACAATTTTGGAGGAATTACCGGAAGCCATCGAGTCTCCCGAAATGTTACAGGAAAAGTGCCAACAGGCAGAAAAATTTATGCAGGAGATCCTTACGAAATCACAGGAAACTGCCGATATTACATCTGAAGACTTGAAACATCTTAAATTATTGGGACAGAGCCTGCGGCTACAGCAGACGTTGACAAGGAAACAAAGTTATGAGATTCCGATACGCACAGGCGATACGGTGACAACCCTGAATCTGACGATCCTGCACGGTGGAGAAGAGACCGGCAAGGTGCAGATCAGCATGGAGGAAGCGTTTGGTCGGGTATCGGGGGAGATGCAGCTGCAGGGAGAACAGATCAAAGGATTGATACTCTGTGATGACCGTGCCGGGTTTGATGCCCTGAAGGAGCAGGGAATGGCACTGACAGATCGTCTGGAAGCAGTGGGATACTCCGTGAAAAACATTTCTTATGGAATGGATTACAGAGTACGCAGTGAGATGACGGGATCTGTTGCAGAGGAAGGGCGAACCGATACAGCGAAACTGTATCAGGTGGCAAAGATTCTGGTACGTCATGTATCAGATACGATGAAGCAGATGGTAGGTTAAAAAGTAAAGAGAGGTCATGTAAAATGAGAATCAATCATAATATTTCAGCACAGTTAGCTAACGTTAGCCTAAAGAAAGCAGACAATCGTTTAACATCCAGCTTACATAAGCTGAGTACGGGATACAAAATCAATAAAGCCGCAGACGACTCTGCCGGCATGGCGATCTCCAATAAGATGAGAACACAGATCCGGGCACTGGATCAGGCATCGCGCAATGCCGCAGATGGAGATTCCGTGATACAGACTGCGGAGGGGTCTCTGGCAGAGATTGCATCTATCTTGCAGAGAATACGCGAGTTAGGCGTGGAAGCAGCCAACGATACCTATACACTGGAGGATCGTGAGGCGATCCAGGAAGAAGTGGATCAGATGTTGTCGGAGATTGACCGCATTTCCAGCACCACAGAATTTAATGGTAAGGGATTGCTGGACGGTTCTTCTGCCCGCACGATTATGAGTAACAGTTTGGCGGTTCGTCCGTTATCCACATCTTTGGAGGTGACGAGAGGCACCTATAACCTTACGGTGGATACCATTGCAGAGCCGGCGACACTAACCTATGACTTTTCCGGATTATCCACTGTGATTATTAACGGCAATGAGTTTGCGTTATCGGCCAATGAGGAGGATGCCACAGCAGAGATTATCGCAGCGTGTGACGCGATGAATATTGATGCACAGGGAGATCTCGCTAATCTGACATTAACCACCAGAGCCACTGGTTCTGCGCAGCAGATTGCGATCAATGATGAGCAGCCGGAATATGGCAAGGATGCTACCATAACACTAGGAGATGGAGAGCCGGGATTTGATCCGGTGGATAAATTCAGTTACATAGCGGTGGGCGGCAAGGTGACCATTGTAGGCAGTGATGGTTTTGAGATGCAGTTGGATGTATTAAAAGCACAGGCTGGTTCGGAAGCTACTGTGAGAGTGGAAAATGCCGGATATATGGAATTGCAGATCGGTGCCAACGAGCATCAGACACTGAACGTTGATTTTGCAGAAGTAAACTGTGTCTGTCTGGGACTGAGAGACAGTGATGGTGTGGATCTGATCAATGCATGCAGCCAGCATGGTGCAACTTCGATGCTCGACGTACTGGATGATGCGATTCTGGCTGTTTCTGCGGCACGTTCTGCGTTGGGTGCATATCAGAACCGTTTGGATGCGACACAAAACAGCTTGGATATCAGCAGTGAGAACCTGACGGACGCAATGTCCCGTATTATGGATACCGACATGGCATCAGAGATGACCAACTATACACAGCTCAGTGTAATATCCCAGGCGGCGACTGCCATGTTATCCCAGGCAAATAACAGACCACAGCAGATTATGAGTTTATTGCAGAGCTAAGATATTACAAGAATCATAGGGAGTCCAAAGTACCGTCAGGTGCTTTGGACATTTTAGTCTAAATCCCGCTATAAAGGGAGTTCGGAGGGGAGTCTCTGGGTTAGAGGCAACTTCGGAAGATGGAGGAAGGACAGATGAATAAAGAACAGATCAAGGAGTATACAGCCAGAGTGGCGCAGGCGAATCGGACGGAATTGGTGGTTATTATCTATGAATTGATATTAGATTCCATCAAAGCAGGGGAAATGTGTTATAATGAGGGAGATCCTGATGCCGGTGCTGAAAATATCCGTAAGGCGCAGGCATATTTACAGGAATTAAAAGGAAGTCTGGATCCGCAGTATGAGCTCTCAGGACAGCTTCGTCAGTTATATCGCTATGTGAATGAACAGTTGCTTCTGACAACGATACGTCAGAAGCCGGTACATCTGGATTCCGCCTGCGAGGTGATTCATGGTCTCATGGATAGTTTTGCCGAGATCGCGAAACAGGATACTTCCGGTCCGGTGATGGCAAATTCACAGGAAGTATATGCGGGTCTGACCTATGGACGCAGAGCGTTGGATGAAGTGTTGATGAATGAAAACGAGGGGTCCAGAGGATTTAGAGCATAATAAAACAAAGAAATGAGGAAGAGTATGAGACAGAAAAGAGGCGCCGGAATCTTATTGCCTGTGAGCAGTCTCCCGTCTCCCTATGGCATCGGGACACTGGGCGCATGTGCATTTACATTTATTGACCAATTAAAGGCAGCAGGACAGAGTTATTGGCAGGTACTGCCGGTGGGACCCACCAGCTTTGGAGACAGTCCTTATCAGTCGTTTTCTGCGTTTGCCGGCAATCCATATTTCATTGATCTGGATTTGTTGGTGGAAGAAGGCTTGCTGACGGAGGAGGAGATTCAGGCTTATGATTGGGGTGAGGATCCGGCAAAAGTAGATTATGCAACACTATATCAGCATCGCTTTCCGCTATTGCATAAGGCATATGACCGCAGCAAACATCAGGATACAGAGGCGTTTCTCAGATTCCGGCAGGATAACAGCTATTGGCTGGAGGATTATAGTCTGTATATGGCATTGAAATATTATTTTGATGGCAAGGAATGGTCTTTGTGGGAAAAGAGCATCCGTTACCGCAAAAAAGAGGCTGTCAGACGATATCGGGAATTGTTGCAGGAAGAGATTGGTTTTTGGCAGTTTTGTCAGTATTATTTTTTCCGGCAGTGGAATGCCGTAAAAGAATATGCGAATGAACAGGGGATACGCATCATTGGCGATATTCCGTTATATGTGGCACTGGATAGTGCTGATGTGTGGACACATTCTGACCTGTTTGAGTTGGACGAGCGTAAGAAGCCGATCCATGTAGCGGGAGTTCCGCCGGATTGTTTCTCTGCAGATGGGCAGCGCTGGGGGAATCCGTTATATCGCTGGAAGAAGATGGAGAAAGATAATTTCCGGTGGTGGTATGAACGAATGAAAGCGAATGCGGCATTGTATGATGTGATCCGCATTGACCATTTCATTGGTATCGTACACTACTGGTCGATCCCTGCTTCCTGTCCTACAGCTGTAGAAGGGAAATGGAGAAAAGGACCGGGGAAAAAGCTGACCAAAGTCATCCGCAAGGCTACCAAGGGATCGGATATCATTGCCGAAGATCTGGGGATCGTCAGTCCGGCAGTCCGCAAATTAATCAATCGGACGGGATGGCCGGGGATGAAGATTTTGGAATTTGCCTTTGATGGCGATGCCGCCAACGAGTATCTCCCGCATCACTACCAGGATTCCAATTGTATTGTTTATGGCGGTACACATGATAATCAGACTTTGATGGGATACTATGGGAATAAATCAGAAAAAGACTTAAAATTTTTGATGCGTTATCTTCACATCAAACGGGTAGATCAGATACCGCGGGCAATGCAACGGGCGGCCTATGCCAGTATAGCGGATACTGTGATCTTTCAGATGCAGGATATCCTGGAACTGGATGACCGCGCACGTATGAATGAACCGTCCACGGTGGGAAAAAACTGGTGCTGGCGCATGAGACCGGGTGAGTTTCTGGAGCCGGACATCAAACGCTTAAAGAAATATTGCAAAACCTACGATCGATAGCATGACTTAAAATCCTTTGCGGATCTGTTCTGCCACCGCAGACAGATCTCCGGGATTGTCATTAGGGATTGACTTGATCGTTACCGTATCATTTTCATAACGGGGAATGAGGTGGACATGCAGGTGAAAAATCGTTTGTCCCGCCAGTTCTCCGTTATTTTGTAATACATTTAATCCCACACAGTTCAGTGTTTTCTTCATGGCAGTGGCGCATTTCTTGGCAACACTCATGATCTTGGTGCAGTCGTCCTCCGGCAGTTCATACAGATTTGCCGCATGATTTTTCGGCAGGATGATGGCGTGGCCATGGGAAGCAGGACTGTTATCCATGATTACCTTAAAATCCTCATCCTCATAGATGGAATTTGTGGGAATCTGCCCATTGGCAATTTTACAGAAAATACAGTTTTCTTCTATATGTTTTGACATATTTACCTCCATGCTGTGGCTTGTTTTGGGAGTCGCTTATCGCTCAGGTCCTGGCACAGCGCAAGACCTGCAGGATGCAAAAATAAGATGTTGCATTCTTTACTCGTATGCTGTCCTAAAATTGGAACAGATTGTCAAAGTTTCTTAAAATCTTAAAGTCACCCTTTGCAGTGACATCTCCATTCATAAATGCTTTTTGCATGGTGAGTTCCCCTGCAATAATGGCATCCAAATCACTTTGTTTTAACCGGATGACTACATTTATGTTGTTGTGTTCCGGTTTCTCATAGGTACAGGTCAGGCTGCCGTCGTCGATGAACAGATATAGGGTGCGATCCTGATCTGTGATTTGCAGGGCATATGCCAGAGAGATATCCGCAATGCTATGGAAGTGCTTTTGTAACTGCTCCGTATAGTCATCGGCAGGTGATGCTCCGGTTTCTACCCCCAGTTCTTTGCGGAACATTTCGGATAATTCCTGTATGTCCGCCTTTTGGGTCTTTACATAGGTTTCATCGGAGACATACATAGATAACTGTTCGCTTTCCTGTGGGGTCAGACTAATCAAAGAGGACCGGGAGATTGTCTCCTGCACAGCATTGTCACTGGATGGTAAAATACACATCTTTTTGGTAAAGGTACGATAAAAGGTCTCTACCCGTTTTTCGATAAAGGCTGCATAGGCAGGATTGGTTTCAAAATCCACATGGTTTTCCACATAGGCACAAAGTCCGTCGCAAGGCAGTCCGCCCAACAGATCCCATGCTTTTTTTAGGTATATATTAGAATCCTGTTCCCCATACGTCGTGGAGAGTACCACGGGCATCATGTATAAAGTCTGGAGGACTTCCTGATCTCCATAGAGCCAGCAGGCATCCAGAAATTGCTGTAGGAGACCGCCGATCCCCAACCACTCCACCGAAGCGGCTAATATCACAGCATCTGCTTCTTTCAGGGTCTTGGGTAATACAGAGATGTTGCGCTTATCTTCATAGAGATTATAGCGGTGAACAGAGACGTTTAATTCCTCCAAAACTTCGGTGATTTTATTCATAACATAGATCGTGGGATCTTCGATCAACCCGCGTCCGCCATAGTAAATATTTACATTCATCATGTTGTATTCCTGCCTTTCCTGTTAAGCGTCAGATAGAGTAATGCTGTCACAAGGATTCCACTGAGGAAACCGCCGACATGCGCAGCATTATCCACACCCTGACTGGTAAAACCGCCATAGAGACTTAAAAAGACCATGAAAGCCAGTCTTCGCAGATCCAATTCCCGGTGATTCCGGTGCTGGTGCCATACCATGAAGACTATACCGCCCATAAGTCCGAAAATGGCTCCGGATGCCCCGATCGAGGTGGTTAAATCCATTTGCAACATATTATAAACGATTGATGTACACCCTGCAAGGAGACCGGAGCAAAAATATAACATCAGAAAACGGAGATGTCCCATATTTTCCTCGATATAATAACCCAATACCCCCAATACAAGCATGTTGTTGAAGATATGGTCCAGATCAGCATGTAAGAACATGGAGGTGACCATGCGGTAATATTCGTGATCATGGAGTACCGGATAATATCCTGAGGCACCGTTAGCAATGAACGTTGCCGGGGACAGCAAAAACAGATCGGTATATAAAAAAACAATTACATTTATCGCGATCAGTATGATGGTTGCTGTGGGTGACACACGTGTTTTCTCTTGATAAAGTTCTTCTTCCATCGTTTGATATACCTCCCAGAATACTATAACACAGATCCGGCTTTCATTGTAGCAGAATCTTGTCGAAAAGTCGAAACAGAATAGAAAATGGCGATGAAACGGATCTGTTCAGAGGCGGCAAGGGGGCGTATGATGAGGGTAACGTCAGGATGGTAAAGGAGGTAGATCGATGTGAAAGAATGGTATACAAATTATGATCTCCTGCTGATCATGATAATAGCAGGGGTGGTCATAGTGGCGTTACAATGTGTGGCAGGCTGGCTGCTGGGAAATCTTTACCGTGACAGCAGCGTGATCGGCACCACGGAAAATCCATGGTTACGAGGTATGGTGAAACGGTATGAGGCGGGATACCAACTCCGGGTACCGATCAACGATGCATCCAGTTTTGTGGATAAGAATATCGCGGAATATCGTTTTCATCGGCTGAGTATAGAACAATGGGCGGACATTGGTGTATATGGTGCCTGGCTGGAATGTATATTGATGGGGATCAGTACATTGATCGGTGTATATTACAAAACTTCAATGTACACGTTTGGGATCTATGGAATTTATATGGTAATGATCCTGGCATTGATTATGGGATGTGAATTTTTTTTGCAGACACATGCCCATCAAAGGGGAATACGGATATACATTTTGGATTATATAGAGAATACGTTGCGGCCCAGATTGGAAAATCATTATCTTCATCCGGAAGAAGAGGAGGCATACCAAAGAGAATATTTTCTGGAGGATCAGACGGCAGTGGCTGAGGAAGGCGAAAAACCGTCAGAAAGCACGAAAGAGATGGAAGAGGAACTTTCCAGAGGTGAAAAGGAAGCATTGTTGTCTGAAGTATTAGAAGAATATTTTTAGGAAAAAGAGCATGGAGGTATCAGATGGAAAAAAGATATAGTATATCAGATGCGGCGAGACAAGTCAGTGTGGAGGCACATGTACTCCGGTATTGGGAGGAAGAATTGGGGTTTGATATCCCACGCAATAGCCAGGGGCATCGCTACTATAGAGAGACCGATATTAATCTTTTGCGCCGTATAAAGGATTTGAAAGAACAGGGGTTTCAATTACGTGCAATTAAATTGTTAATGCCGGACATGGCGAAAGTAGAGCGTATGTCCGGACAGGAGTTGTATCTGCTTCGGGAAGAGCTGAATCAGCGGGTGCAGATGGCGGAAGAGCAAAAAGCAACCAGAAGCAGGATGGGGCGGGTGATGCCGATGCCTACCGTCAGAAATAAGGATGGAGCGGCTTTGCAGAACACGTCACACAATGTTAAGTTAGAGCAGTTTGAAGAAATGCTGCGAAATATGATACAGGAAACATTACAGGAACAGCAGGAAGTATCCGAACAGAGAATCTGTGAGGCGGTGAGCGAACGCATGGTTAAGGAGATGGATTATTTAATGAGAGAAAAAGAGGAAATGCAGGAGTCATTCCAGGAGAAACAAATTGATCTGCTGCAGCAGATTTTGATCGAACTGCGTCCCGCAGAGACAGAGGCGGCGGCCAGTGAGGAGCCGGTGATACGTACCCTGACCTCTAAGCGAAAAAGTAAGAAATCAGATGAGAAGCCCAAGAGATTTCGTTTTGGCTTCTGAGAACCGGAAGCGGAATATCATTATAACGGAGAAAACCCTGTCAGATTGGACAATCTGGCAGGGTTTTCTGTATTTTTTAAAGAAGGTTCTGACAAAGCTGTGTTGTATCGCGAACCATTGTTTTTTCTAAGTTGTTTTACAAACAGTGATCTTTGTTGCCTGTAGCTATGCAGTCTCGCGGGTGGTCGGCTGTTTTGTCTTTTTCTTCTTTCTCACGATGATTTTGCATCTTGCTTTTTTACCATTACTTAGGGTTGCTGTAATGTAAGTAGTGCCAGTTTGTCTGGCTTGCAAAGTGTTACCATAGATAAAGTCTGCAATTTCGGGTTTTTCCGAATCATAGATCGGTTTTTCTTTGGCTATGCTTGGTCGTAATGTAATATTAATTCGTTTCTTCTGACCGATTTTCAATATATATTTTGAACGGCGAAATTTTATACTTACGGCTCTTGGCGCAGATTTAATCCGTGTCATTCGTGGAGAAAGCTGATGTGAAAAATCCTCCTCTGCAAGAGGGGTAGTGATTAATTCTTCTGAGGCGGCGTACGCGGTGGTGCTGCAGTAAAAACTGCTTGTCAGTAAGCAAACCCCCAGTGCCACTATACATATTCTTTTTTTCATCTTCTTCACTCCTTCCATACAAGTATTACAATATAGGTATTGTAAAAAGGGCGCGTGTCAGAAACGTGTCAGTAAAATGACATAATTTTTTCTTAAATTTATGCTATAATATACGCATAAGCAATGAGCAGTGCTTTCTTGGTATGCAGGAAGACTGCCTGCACTGCCCAAACGCAGAAAGAACACTTGGAAGAGAAAAGGAGGGTTACCATGCAATATATTTTGATTGCAGACGATAATCAGGACATTACAGATATTTTATCAGCGTATGTAAAAAAAGAAGGTTATGTGCCAATCGTGGCATCCGATGGGGAAGAAACGGAAAAATTATTTAAACAGTATGCGCCGGTGGCTATTTTATTAG
>JAUNIU010000279.1 GCA_030523265.1 Eubacteriales bacterium
TTCCCCTGTAGAGTTTATCCGCAAATCTGTGTTGCACTTGGCTTGACAATTTTCCTTCCCTTTGACATAGCATGTAGTAGATCCCTGTATCGATATTATATAATTGACATTATAAGTAGAAAATGCTATAATCTCTTTGAATAAGAATATACTGTATGGAAGGAGATGTAAGCTATGACCCTATTCGAGTCTATTTTACAGCAGTACGGAACCAATGAACCCATTTTGTCTTCAGAGGTTGCCTTCCAAGGCTACTCCAGACCATGGATTTATAAACAGTTGAATCGGCTTTGTGAAGACGGTAAACTTGTTCGCTACGAAAAAGGCGTTTATTATATCCCTACTCAGACACCTTTTGGCAAGAGCCTGCTTAATCCCAGAAAGGTTATTGAACGAAAGTACATCTCCCAGAGGGGAGATGTTGTTGGGTACTACTCTGGCATGACTTTTCAAAATCAGCTCCGGCTGACCACCCAGATGCCCAATATTATTGAGCTTTACACCAATAATGAAATGACTCGTGTCCGGGATGTATTTGTAGGAACGCAGAAGGTGCTGCTCCGGAGAGCCAGAATAAAGATCACGGCAGAGAACGCGGATGTCCTTAGTTTCCTGGAGCTGATGAATGATCTGGCATCGGATGTGATCGATGACGAAAAAAAAGCGATTATCACAAGATTTATTTCCGACCGAAAGATTACAAGAAAAGACATCTCAACCTACGCACCGGTGTTCCCGGATAAGGCGATGCGCACACTGATCGAGAGCGAGGTAATCTACAGTGTTACACAATGATCAAGCCCTATTTGAACAGGTTATTCTCCGCGTGTCTGATGATACCGGCATCGAGGCCAGTATCATTGAGAAAGACTACTATGTGACGCTGTTTCTTCAGCGAATCGTGACCCGGCTTCCCAACATTATCTTTAAGGGTGGTACGTCTCTTTCCAAGTGTTACAAACTGATAAATCGTTTTTCCGAGGATATTGATCTGAATATTGAAACAGACACGCATCCAACAGAGGGGCAGCGGAAGAAGCTGAAAGAAGCTATTGTCTCTATCATTGATGAATTTGGGTTTACCCTTACCAATCCAGATAATGTCCGCAGCCGCCGGGATTATAATCGGTATATTGTTGACTATCCCACAATTTTTCCGACCAGCTACCTGAAAGAACACTTAATTGTGGAAACAGCTGTCTATATTAAAGCATATCCTTGTAAGCGGATGCTGGCAAACAGTTTGATTTATGATTATCTGGAGCGTAACGGCTACACAGAAATGATCGAACAGTATGGCTTACGGCCCTTTACGTTGAATGTCCAGTCAGCAGAGCGGACGTTAATTGATAAGGTGTTCGCCTTGTGTGACTACTACTTATCGGATGCCGTTTATGAGCATTCCCGCCATGTCTACGATATTTACAAACTGCTGGATGTTGTCACATTGAACGATTCCATGAAGCAACTTGTGCAGAGTGTTCGGGAAGAGAGAAAGCCGCATGTGAATTGCCGTTCGGCCAAAGATGGCATTGACATGAATGCACTTTTACAGGAGATTCTTGATAAAGCTGTCTACAAACAGGACTATGAGAACATCACAGCAAAGATTCTCTTTGAAGAGGTTCCCTATGAAATTGCAGCCAATGCATTACGGCAGATTATTGACAGCGGCATTTTCCTGTAGCCTAAATCTGTTTGTATATTTGGAAGTAATGGAGGCTTCTTAGGACGAGCGACAGAAACTGGATAGAGGTACACAGCCCATCATGCAAATAGCTGAAGTCTATTTGCATGATGGGCCTTTTCCTTTTTGCAAGACTTTGAAAAGTGGGATAAATTCAGAAATCAGAGCTAAGCATATGATTTCTGTGACTTGTCTGTTGGAAAATGATCAAAAAGTAGGAATTTATGGCAGTCATGCACTACGGTGTGTGGCTGCTTTTTTTCTGTCCAAAAATAACATCAGCTTATTATCTGGAATATGTGAAAGTAATCATCCGAAAAAAGGATAATTTAACGATAAGTCCAAAGAAAAATTTTATTTTTTGATTTTTCTTCCCTACTTGACATCAGCGGGCGACATGTCCGTCATCGGCCCCCGGCCCCTGGTGGTAGGAGAGCTGGAGCAGCACGGCGGCTTGCAGCTCTATAACCAGGTCAAGCCCGGCATCACCGGCTGGTGGGGCTGCCATGGGCGGAGCAACACTACCTATGACGAGCGGCTGGAGCTGGGAGTATTACTATGTGAAGAATTGCTCGCTGTGGATGGATGCGCTGACGGTGATTAAGACGGCGGTGGTTATCTTGAAGCGGGATGGGGCAAAGTGATTGGAGAGTGGGGTGGCAATATTGGAGAGTACAAAGGAAATCATTGGATTTGCAATTTTAACGTGGAATTCTGAAAAGGTTATTGGCGCTTGCTTGGATTCGATATCAGGGCTTTCTTCTGTTGAGCCTCGAATTGTCCTCGTTGATAACGGCAGCACGGACAATACAGTTCTAATTATTGAGAAATTTATACAAAGAACTTCTATCCCTGTTGAATTAGGGCGTATCTGAAAACTCAAACATCATATATAAATTGCACAAAATCCAAAAATGCAGTA
>JAUNIU010000280.1 GCA_030523265.1 Eubacteriales bacterium
ATAATCGGCAAACCAGACGGTTACAGAGATAATCACGAGTTATCCTTAAAAAATGGCGAAAGTCAAATAAAAATACACTTGACATTTGAGAGGATCGGAGTATAATATAATCAGCTTAATAGTTGAAACCGATGAGGCGGAGATAACGGTAAAATATGCGCTTTCAGAGAGCGAGGGATGGTGGAAACCTTGTAGAGATGCAGTTTATCAAATGGACCGCTGAGGGCATGGTCAAAGGGTGTGAACCTTAGTATTCCATGACGTGAGGGCATACGTCAGTTGCCGGAAATATGCTAGTATTTCGCAGAGAGTGTGGTTTTCCATGAAACAAGGTGGCACCGCGGTATATATGAATTATGACCGTCCTTGAATTGATCGATAGATATCGATTTATTCAGGGGCGTTTTTTCGTTTGTGCAGGGAATCCATATGGATTTTTATGTGCGCCGATGGGCGATGAAAGCGTCCTCTGCGAGAAGTTGGAAAAGGAGGAGTCGTCATATGATTACGTTAGACGAGGCAAAGGAATTGGCAAAGGGATATCAGGTGGTACCCATCAGTATGGAGATCCTTTCGGATATCAAGACCCCCATCGAGGTGCTGCGTATCCTGAAAGGTGTCAGCAAACATTGTTATATGCTGGAGAGTGTGGAAAACCAGGAGAAATGGGGACGGTATACGTTTTTGGGATATGATCCCAAGATGGAGATTACCTGTACGAATGGAAAGATGAAGATTCGCAATGGAACTGTCATAGAGCAGGAGGTGGCACATCCTGGAGAGAAGATTAAGGAAATTCTGGCAGACTATACCAGTCCCAGGGTGGAAAGTCTTCCAAGTTTTACCGGTGGATTGGTGGGATATTTTTCTTATGATTATATCAAATACAGTGAGCCCAAATTAAATTTGGATGCGGAGGATCAGGAGTGTTTTCAGGATGTGGATCTGATGCTGTTCGACAAGGTCATTGCTTTTGATAATCTTAAGCAAAAGATCATCGTGATTGCCAATGCCCGTGTGGATCGCTTGGAGCAGGAATACGAACGTTGTATCGGAGAGATCCAGGAAATCCTGGAATTGATCAAACATGGCAAGCCGGCGCAGATCGAACCAGGGCGTATCACTTCGGAATTTCGGCCTCTCTTTTCGGAGCAGGCATATTGTGAGATGGTGGAAAAGGCCAAACATTATATTTATGAAGGCGATATTTTCCAGGTGGTATTATCCAACCGTCTGGAGGCGGATTATGAGGGAAGCCTGTTTAATGCTTACCGCATGCTCCGTACCATTAATCCATCTCCGTATATGTTCTACTTTAGCAGTGATGATATCGAAGTGGCTGGGGCTTCCCCGGAGACGTTAGTCAAGTTGGAGGATGGCGTGCTTCACACTTTCCCGTTGGCAGGAACGAAACCTCGTGGCAAGACCGATGCAGAGGATCAGGAATTGGAGCGCGTATTGTTAGCGGATGAGAAAGAACGTGCCGAGCACAATATGTTAGTGGATCTGGGGCGCAATGATCTGGGCAAGATCAGTCAGTACGGAAGTGTAGAGGTGGAGAAGTACATGGAAATTTTGCGGTACTCCCATGTGATGCATATCGGTTCTACCGTGAAAGGCAGTATCAGGGATGACAAGTGTAGTCTGGATGCTGTGGATGCCGTGCTGCCGGCAGGAACTTTGTCAGGCGCGCCGAAGATTCGCGCCATGGAGATTATCAATGAACTGGAAAATAATAAGCGGGGGATCTATGGCGGTGCCATCGGATATATTGATTTCACGGGGAATCTGGATACCTGTATTGCCATTCGCACCGCATTTAAGAAGAATGGCAAAGTATTTGTCCGGTCCGGTGCCGGCATTGTGGCAGACAGCGTACCGGAAAGCGAATATCATGAGTGCATTAACAAGGCAAAAGCTGTGATGGATGCCGTACAAGCAGCACAGGAAATGGAAGGGGGTATGTGAGTATGATTTTGCTGATTGATAACTACGATAGTTTTTCCTACAACTTAGTTCAGTTGGTGGGAACCCTAAATCCCGATATTCGTGTGATTCGCAATGACGAGATGACAGTGGAGGAAGTGGAAGCACTGGCGCCGTCCCATATTATCCTTTCTCCGGGTCCCGGCAGACCTGCGGATGCAGGAATATGCGAGGAGGTGATCGCATATTTTGGACCAAAGATACCGATCCTGGGCGTGTGTCTGGGACATCAGGCGATTTGTGAAACCTATGGTGCCACGGTCTCGTATGCGAAGCAGCTGATGCATGGTAAGATGTCCAGAGTGCGGCTGGGAGATTGTCCTTTGTATAAAGGGTTGGGGGAGACCGCCGAGGTGGCGAGATATCATTCTTTAGCCGCAGTGAGCGAAACGATTCCGGAATGTCTGAAAGTCACCGGGATCACAGAGGATGGGGAGATTATGGCAGTACAGCATATGACGTATCCAACCTTTGGATTACAGTTTCACCCGGAGTCCATTATGACACCCGATGGGATAAAAATGCTGGAGAATTTTCTACAGCAGTAGAATTAATTTAATATAATAACATATCAATTCTATAAATTCAGAAAGGAAGATAAAATTATGATT
>JAUNIU010000281.1 GCA_030523265.1 Eubacteriales bacterium
ATATGATCTCTGGCTTTCCTGTACAGGTATGGGATTGAACACGATAGACGATTCACGGTTGGGAATCGAGCGATTTCTCAGGCGTAACCCGGATACCTGTTATGTTGCAGAGACAGAAGGCAAGCAAATTGTTGGTGTGATTTTGGCGGGACATGATGGAAGACGAGGATTTATCTATCATACGGCAGTGTTACCTGAGGAAAGAGGGCACGGTATCGGAAAACAATTAGTCAGACATGCACTGGATGCATTGCGTGAACAGGGGATTATCAAGGTTGCACTGGTAGTTTTTGAACGGAACGCGGATGGTAATGCGTTCTGGGAGAAAATGGGATTTACAGCGAGAGAAGATTTAGTATATCGAAATATGGCACTCACAGAGATAACCAGAATCGATACATAATACGATAATAAAGAACGAAAAGGAAATGACAAAAATGGATGAGATTATTTTGGTTAAGCCGACAATGGAGTATGCGGATGATATCATGAACTTTCGAAAGGAAATAGAACATGCGCAGGACGAAGATTGTTTTGCCGGGTGCAGCAGTCTGGAAAAGTATGATACTGTGAAAGAGTGGATTTCGCATACGGAGAAATATTCGAATCCGGCGACCTGCCCGGCGGATAAAGTACCGTCGGATGTATATCTGGCTATAAAGAAGGCAGATCAGAGAATTGTCGGTATTATTGATCTTCGTCATCATATCGATCATCCGGTTCTTGGGCTCTGGGGCGGTCATATCGGCTACTCCATCAGACCATCGGAACGCCGGAAAGGTTATGCAAAGGAAATGCTGAGATTAAACCTTGAAAAGTGCCGGGAGAAGAAACTGGAAAAAGTAATGATTACCTGTTCTGAGGAGAATCAGGCAAGTGAGAAAACGATTCTTGCCAATGGCGGCGTCTATGAGAAGACAATTGATGTAGACGGATGGAAAGTCAAAAGATATTGGGTTTATCTGTAATGCTGCGATTGGAAACATCAGATTTGGAGATGAAAAATGAAGATTGAAATAAAAGAATACACAAAAGACAGAATCCCGGATGTAGTGAGGTTTGAACTGGCTCTTCGGGAAGAAGAGGCAGGTTGGGGCTGGGAGATTGATGAAGCATATAGAGAAGCGGTAGAAAAAAGTTTCGAGGATGTACGATTTGCTCATTCGGTTTCACTGCTTGCTTATGTGGAAGAACGAGTGGTGGGACGCATTGACTCCACGCTGATTGCCAGTCATTTCGACGGAAGTGTGAAAGCATATCTGGATTGGATCTGTGTCCTGAAAAGTTTTCGACACGGAGGCGTCGCGCAGGAATTGATGAAAGTTCTTCGTGAGACACTAAAGAAAAAGGGAGCAGATACTCTGATCGGATTAATTGCATCCAATGAGGAAGCGCAGCGCTATTATCGTTCGATGGAAGGCGCATTGATACGGGATGAGGGAATCTGGATTGATCTGTAGAATTTAGAAAAGAAACAGGAGATTATGTCATGCATTTTAAATATTGCCCGCATTGTGGAAATAAATTGATACGAAAAGAAATCGGGGACGAAGGTTTGATTCCTTATTGTGACAGATGTGAGACCCCTTTATGGGACATGTTTACGACCTCTGTAATCTGTGCAGTCACGAATGAACAACAGGAGATTGCACTGATCCGCCAGAACTACGTATCAACGAATTCCTATGTTTGCATCGCAGGTATCATGAAAATGGGAGAGAGTGCGGAAGAAGCAGCGATTCGGGAAATCAAAGAAGAAATCGGTCAGGATGTGGAAAGGCTGCAGTTTGTGCAAAGTTATCCTTACGAAAAGAAAGAGATGTTGATGCTGGGATTTGGCGCCAGGGTAAAGAAGAAAGAGCTTGCACTGTCCCAGGAAGTGGACTCAGCGCAGTGGGTTCCTTTTTCTGAGGCGTTGGGAAAATTAAGAGAGGGAAGTATTGCATGGCAGTTGGTAAAGCATGTGATTGAGGAGATACAGGATGAAAGCAATCTGTGAGGAAATACGTGCGAAGTTGTTTGCGATGCAGGATTTGCAGTATCGGGATTTTCATGCCCGGCTGATGCCGACGATCGATAAGGAGCGGATTATCGGTGTGAGGACACCCGGACTTCGCAAGTACGCGAAGGAGCTTTATAAAAAATACAAAGAGAAACCGGAATTGCAGGATTTTCTTTCTTCTTTGCCTCATGCATATTATGAGGAAAATAATCTGCATGGCTTTTTGATTGAGCAGATCAGGGATTATGCCGTCTGTATGCGGGAAGTGGAGCGCTTTCTGCCCTATATTGACAATTGGGCTACCTGTGATATGCTGGCTCCTAAGATCTTTGCAAAACATACAGAAGAATTGACAGTACCGATTGAACGGTGGCTTTCCTCGACGGAACCATATACCATTCGGTTTGGCGTCAATATGCTGATGCGCTTCTATTTAGATGAAAAATTTGACATAGCATATCCCGAGCGGCTTGTGGCTGTCCGCTCGGAAGAATACTATGTAAAAATGGTTATTGCCTGGTATTTTGCGACGGCTCTTGCAAAACAATACGATGCGATTCTTCCGTTTTTAGAAAAGCAG
>JAUNIU010000039.1 GCA_030523265.1 Eubacteriales bacterium
ACCTGGGCAGATGTATTGGATGCCATGGACGAGGCAAATGCGTACCTGGAGAGCAGCGACACAAAATATAAGTCCGTTGCACAGGGCATATTAGCGAAGTTAAATGCGGCGGTAGATGCTTTGGTGGATAAAGCACCAACAAATAGTCCGGCACCGAGTGACGATCCGACACCGGCTGATCCGACGCCAACGAATCCGGCGCCAAGTGATGGTCCGACACCAACGGTTCCGGCACCAAGTGACGATCCGACGCCAGCTGATCCGACACCAACCAGTCCGACAGGAAGCAATCCGACGCCAGGGAATGCGGCAACAAATATCAATAAAAATAAAGTTCCGTCAAAAAAGGTAACAGTAAAACCTGTGACTGTGAAAAAAGTTTCTCTCAAGAAGGTTCGTGCGATGAAGAAGCGTTCGATCAAAGTTACATGGAAGAAACTGTCGGGTGTATCAGGCTATCAGATTTGCCTCGCTACCAATAAAAAGATGACAAAAAATAAGAAGATCATCACGGTGAAGAATGCAAAGGCTGCCACAAAAACGATTAAAAAATTAAAGAAAAATAAGAAATATTATGTGAAAGTGCGTGCCTATAAGATCGTAAATGGCAAAAAGAAGTGCGGCGCATGGAGTAAAGTTAAGACAGTCAAAGTAAAATAGTAGTGTAATAAGTTTTGATTAGGGTGTCAAAAATTCCTTTTTGACACTCTGATCAAGCTTCTCTTATGAAAAAATTATTATGGAAGGGAGAAGAGAGCTTGAAGAAGAGTGTGAGTGTGAAACGATTGCTGGCGACAGGACTGATCGTAGCATTGCTGTTTTCGGTAGTGTCTTTTTCTGACATTCGGATCCGGGCGGCAGATCAAAAGATAACGACAGAACCGACGATGAGCCAGGCACAGAAGGATATCGTAGCTGCCATGGGACCGGGATGGAATCTTGGCAATCAGATGGAATCTGTGAATAGCTGGAGTGGCAGCACACCGATTGTGGAAGAAACTGCGTGGGGAAATCCTAAAGTTACCAGAAATTTAATCTCTACTATCCGCAAGGCAGGTTTTAAGACGGTGCGTATTCCGGTGTCCTTTTTAACACATATCGGTGATAAAGAAGACGGCTACCCGATCGATGAGGAATGGCTGGCAAGAATCAAAGAGATTGTGGAATATGTGACAGTAAATGGGATGTACGCTGTGATTAATATTCACGGAGATGGATATTCCACAGTCAAAGGAGGATGGCTGCTGCCTTATCAGGAGGATCAGACAGAGATTAAGGCAAAATATCAGGCATGTTGGGAACAAATCGCAAATTACTTTAAGGATAAAAACGATAAGCTGATTTTTGAATCCATGAATGAAGTAGGTGCTGATGCAGATACCGAAAACAAGAAAGAGATTGCTGCTTATTATGAAAATATCAATGCCTATAATCAGATATTTGTTGATACTGTCCGCCGGACGGGTGGTAACAATGCATCCCGCTGGCTCTTGATTCCGGGTCTGAATACAAATGCAGAATTAACAGCAGAGGAATATGGTTTTGCGATTCCCGCAGACACCTATCGTTCCCCGGATATTCCGGATGGCGAGCAGCGGATTATGATTTCTGTACATTATTATGCACCATGGTCTTTCTGTGGACAGGAAAATTATTCTATCACCCAGTATGGACTGGAAGCGGAGGATTCTATGTATGCAGCTCCGGCTCAGGCAGAGGAGGAGATGGCAGAGCACTTAAAAGGATTGTACGACCGTTTTTGTGCAAAGGGTTATCCTGTTGTGATCGGAGAATATGGTTGTGTGGATAAAAGTCAAGTCAAGGCAGAGGATGTGAAATCGGGCAAATTCAGCGAGACGGATGCAGATCAGAGTAATAATAAATATCGTGCTTACTATGCCCAGGCGTTAAACACATTGGCTCTGCGATACAGTTGTGTTCCGATTTACTGGGATAATGGGTATAATGGTGCTTTTGGTACGGCACTGTTTGACCGGACATCAAAGGAGGTGACGCAGCCAGAGATTCTCGAGGGCATCATGGCTCCGTTTGTAGAAGATGATGGAAAGGCAGAGGATATCACATTAAGTCAGAACGCAGTGAAAATGCACGTGGGGGATGCGGGTGTCCGTATTTCGGCTGTGGTAACCCCGGAGGATGCCCAGACCAATATCTCATGGAGTTCTACGAATCCAGAAGTGGCAAATGTTTCACTAGGAGGGTTGGTGACCGCGAAAAAGGTGGGTACTACCGCGATTGTGGCAGAGATGTCTTCTGGAAAAACAAAGGCATGTATAGTACAGGTTCTTCCGGCACAGGAGTTTCGAGCAAGGTTGTTTGCCAATGTAGTAGAGGGTGGATGGAATTATATTGATATGTCCAGCAAGGAATATGTGACCTTAAATGCATCGGAGACAGAAAGTACCCATACGCTTTCCATCAGCATGTCCAAGGAGCGGATGCAAAACATCAATACGCTGTACATCAAGGACATTCTCGGCAATAGCGAAGACAGTGAGGCTTCGATCGTCTCGTCTGCAGATGTGATCATCGACAATGTGTCTATCAATGGAAAATCATGTGAATTGACTAAAGATACCTTTGTCTTTGACAGTACAGAGAAAGCGGGCAAGGATATTTTTGATATCTGCCTGATTAATAAATGGGATGAGACTTATGTAGATGGATATAATAATGGGCGTTTTCCAGATGAGTATTATGTAGATGGAATAAATGAGATTTGTGTTACTTTCACGGTGAAAAATCCGGTTATGCGGAATACAGATTTTCAAGAGATTCCGGCAAGCAGTCTTGATATTTCGCGGGACATTCTGACATTAGGAATGGGGCAAAGTACAGTTCTGACAGCAGAGGTATTGCCGCAAAATTCTACAGAAAAGGCAGTGTGGGTATCCGATAATCATAAGGTTGCCTCCGTGGATGCAAATGGGGTGGTTACAGCGCATGAGACTGGAACGGTGACGCTTCGGGCTTTAACCGTGGGAGGTCAGGAAAAAACATGTGTTTTGACGGTTCAGGCAGATCCGGTTGAGTTGGAACCAACTCCAAGTCAGACGCCGGATATTAATGCTACTCCGGATGTCGAACCAAGTCAGACGCCGCCTGCTAATCCAAGTCAGACGCCAAACATCAAACCAAGCCAGGCTCCAGGGACGAATCAGGGCTCTGGCACGAATATATACCAAAATCAGAATCAACAATCGAATGGGGACAATAAGACAGGACAGAAAACCAATTCCGTTGTGAAAAAAGTTAAAGTGAAGGCAGTAACTCTGAAAAAGGTTTCTTCGTCTAAAAAGAGACAAATTCTGGTTAAATGGAAAAAAGGAAAGGGCGTGACCGGGTATCAGATTCGTATTTGCACCAATAAAAAATTTACGAAAAACAAGAAGACAGTGGTTGTGAAAAAGGCAGCAACTGTGAAGAAAACCATCAAAAAGCTAAAGAGCAAAAAGAAGTATTATGTGAAAATACGAGCTTATAAAATATCGAATGGGGAAAAGTATTATAGCCAGTGGAGTAAAGTAAAAAAAGTCAAAGTAAAATAAAAGAGGCTTGCATAAAGGAGGACTGTCATAGTGGCAGTCCTCCTCGTCTTTTTAAGGTATTAAATTTCCTGTGGCGCAAGCTGTGGAACTTGCACTTGTTTATGGAGCGGAGTATATGTATGTTACATAATGTTCTTAATATATGTTGTCACGATCACTGCCAGGATACCACCGATGGAAGATCCGATCAGATTAACTACGATCTGATATCCCCAATCCACTTTTTCCGATCCCTTATTTGGGATAGGCAGGATAGCAAACCAAATGCTGCTAAAGAAAGAGCGCATGGCATTCATGCTAAATCCGGTGCTATTCAGTGATAAGGATAATAGTGCAACAGCACCGAAACCAACGAGACCGACAAGTAACGACTGACTATCTGCTTTTAAGCTGCTAACTCCGGCAATTCCCATGAATACTAGGAAGAGAAAGAAGAAAGTAGCCATGAACTCCTGTATAAAGTTCAATACCATGTTTTTTTCAACCGGATAAGCGGAGAAGATACCGCGTTTGGGTGCATCTCCGGATGCCTTGAAAGAATCCCAGAAGAAAATCATGCAGATCAGTACAGCGGCACCGGCAGCCAGAAATTCCATCAGGATATACAGACAGGCATCCGGGATTGCCAATCCATTGTAGATCATACTGCCAAATACCACACCGGGATTTAGGTAAGCAGGACCCCCCATAATAGCGGAAATCGCCAGGCCGAATCCCACTGCCAGACTCCAGGCAAATACCAGTTCAATGTAATTTAATGTGGAAACTAAAGTGTGTTTGAGGCTGATGTTACACATATATGCATAACCCCCCAATAGAAAGATAAAACTACCGACAAATTCAGATAAGTATGTCATATTATTTCCTCCCTTTGTATTGTGTTGTTCATTAATACTTACACCTATTATGCCGCTCTTAAACGTCCCGTTTATTAATTATACTATGAATCGATATGCCTTGTAAAGCGATGTCTTTAAACTTATAATAAATATAAAAAAATGCTAATTGAGAAAAATAATCATTAATAACTCTGTTATTTTGAAAAAGAAGAGAGTATGATAAATGAGGTTAGAGAGAACTGACTCTGATGTTAGGAGGAAAAAATGTTTTTAGAGATTCATGAATTGAAAAAGAGTTTTGGGAATGATTCCAATCGTGTAGAGGTATTGAAGGGAATTGACTGCACCATTGAAAAGGGAGAAGTCTGTGTGATGCTGGGCCCATCGGGTTCCGGTAAATCTACACTCCTAAATATTATTGGCGGAATTGACCGCCCGGATAGTGGATATATTGCCATTCAGGGAGAGAAGATGGCAGATCTGTCGGAGAAGCAGATGACATTATATCGCAGGAAACATTTAGGCTATATCTTTCAGATGTATAACCTGATCCCGAATCTTAATGTGAAGGAGAATATCGAGGTGGGTGCTTACTTAAGTGACAAACCGCTGGAGATCGACGACTTACTTCACACACTGGGGTTGTATGAACATCGCCACAAGTTGCCAAACCAGTTATCCGGCGGACAGCAGCAGAGAACTTCCATCGGGCGTGCGATTATCAAAAATCCCGATATTCTGCTCTGCGATGAGCCGACGGGTGCATTAGACTATAACACTTCCAAAGATATCCTGAAATTAATTGAAGACGTAAATCAGAAATATGGGAATACCATAATCATGGTAACCCATAATGATGCAATTAAGAACATGGCAGATCGTGTAATAAAACTGCGCGACGGACAGATTCGCAAGAATTATGTCAATGAGACCAAAATTGCAGCAATGGATCTGGATTGGTAAGGCAGATCGTTAGGAGGATATCATGAAAAATCCATTACATAAAAGACTTCCGAGAGAATTTTTCGGAGAGTTCGGAAAATATGCAGCCATCTTTTTGTTTATGGCAGCTACCATTGCATTCGTGTCTGGTTTTTTGGTTGCGGCGAAAAGTTTGCAGATCGAATATGATGCCAGTTTTGAACGCTATAATATCGAAGATGGTCATTTGATGCTGGATGATGAACCGGAGCAAAAGGTATTAGACCAGATGGAAAAAGAGGAAATCACTCTTTATCCAGATTACTATGTGGAAGAACCGGCCACCTGGGGAGATCGCAAAAAGAATCAGGCTACTTTGCGTTTATTTGGTGACCGCACCGAGATTAACAAGGTTTGTCTGCTGAAAGGGAATATGCCGGAGACAGATGATGAGGTGGCGCTGGATCGGGTATATATGAATAATAATAACATCAAGATGAATGATACGATCCAGATCGCGGGAGAAGAGTATCAGATTTGTGGTGTTGTGGCATTATCGGATTATAGTGTACTGTGCCAGAATAATAACGACATCATGTTTGATGCCACAAAATTTGGTGTAGGTGTGGTGACAAATGAGAGATTTGCAAAATATGATACTTCTCATTTATTTTACAGCTATGCCTGGAAATATGACCAAAAGCCAAAGGGTGATACAGAGGAAAAGGAAGTGTCGGATGACTTGGGGGAGGCACTGGCAAAAACGGCGATGGATGGCGGATTGGAGATCGATGTCTTTTTGCCGCAGTATATCAATAAGTCTATTCAATTTGCAGGGGACGATATGGGATCAGACCGCCCGATGATGATTTGTCTGTTGTACGTGTTGATCGCCATCATGGCTTTTGTGTTTGCAGTCACCATCAATCATACCATGGCGAGAGAGGCGGCTGTCATCGGTACACTGCGGGCATCTGGTTATACGAAGGGAGAGATCCTGCGCCACTATCTGGCAACGCCAATGTTGGTGGCATTCGTTGCCGCCATCGTGGGCAATATCCTGGGATATACGGTATTTGTGGATGTCGCCGCGGATATGTATCTCAATAGTTATAGTCTGACTACATTCCATGCGTATTTTAGTTCCGAAGCGTTTATCAAGACAACGATCGTTCCGATGATTATTATGCTGTGCGTGACTGGGGTCGCACTGTGGAATAAGTTATCTCTTTCTCCGCTTCAATTTTTGCGCCGTAACCTGACGCGCAGCAGACGCAAGAAGGCAATTAAATTGCCGCATTTTAAATTTTTCACCAGGTTTCGTATTCGCATTATTCTTCAGAATGCATCCAGCTATTTGACCTTGTTTGTGGGAATCTTGTTTGCCAATCTGATTCTGATGTTTGGTATGATTATGACTCCGCTTCTGCAGGGATATTCCGAAGATGCACTGAAATATAAACCGGCTGATTATCAGTATATTTTGAAATCAGAGAAGAATCTGGATGAAGATGTGGCAGAAAAATATTGCGTGACTTCGTTAAAAATGCAGGATGACTATTATGACGAAGAAGATATCAGTATATATGGCATCATAGAAGACAGTAAATATTATGATATTGATTTGCCAGAGGAAGGTGTGGTCATCAGTTCCGATTTGTCCAAAAAATATAGTGTCAAAGAGGGGGACATTATAAATCTCCGGGAGGAATATGGAAAAGGAATCTATGCATTTCGTGTGGAGGGGATCTATGAATATCCCACATGTCTTGGCATTTTTATGACCCAGAAGTATTACTGTAAAGTGTTTGAAGAGGATATTATCGAGCAAGTGGGGGCAATGGGATGGTTTAACAAGGCATTGAATGAGGTGTCCGGCGCACAAGGGGAATATTATTTTAATGGTTATTTCTCCGATAAGGATTTGCGTGGCACATATTTGAGCGATGATGATATCGCCAGTGTCATTACGGACGACGATTTGACGAAGTTATCCAGACAGATGGATAAGTCGATGGGATCTATGTTTGGTATGGTTAAGGTCTTTGCGATCATACTGTTTGTCCTGTTGATTTATCTGCTGACCAAAATTATATTGGAGAAAAACTCCGTATCGATCTCCATGGTTAAGATACTGGGATATAACGACAGTGAAGTAGCTGGTTTATATCTGGTTGCCTCGGTATGGGTCGTATTGGTATCAGCGGTATTGTCACTGGTGGTCAATACTTGGTTATTCCATTTTATCCTCATTATATTCCTGAAGGGGTATGGCGGCTGGTTTAATCTGAAAATCACCGCCGGGCTCTATGCGGTGATGTTTCTGATGATGGCACTCACGTATCTGGTGGTGGCTGCCGCCCAGTTCTTTAAGATCAAGCGGATTCCGATGGAGGAAGCTCTTAAGAATGTGGAATAGAGAGATAAAAATCTGTTTTCATGCAAAAGGGGGCATCCCTCAAGTCATAGGATGATTTGAGGGGTGCTCTTTTTGTGTACGGATGCGGCTCCTTGATATGGAACCATACACGTAAAATGGCAAAATTTGTAAATTTATGTCATTGTACTGGTCATGAAATAAATGTTTTGATATAATAATGAAAATGTGTAATATTGCACACTGTTTTTTGGAAGTTTTTGGGAACTTTTTTGCTCTCTTCGGGATCAGTTATTATAGAGGGTTTAGGATAATTGACAATGTAGTGCGGAGTGTATAGTATAGTTTTATAAAGGGATGAAGAGATGAAAAAAGCGGAATTTTGTGAGTGTGTAAATGAGTACAAAAATGATCTGTATATTATTGCCTATGCAATTTTGAGAAATGAGACAGATGCAGAGGATGCGGTCAGCAGTGCGATCTTAAAGGCTTATGAAAAGCGGGCGCAGTTACGCAGTGTGCGCAAATTTAAGCCTTGGATATTGACGATCACCAAAAATGAGGCATTAAAAATCAAACAGAAGCGCTTAGAATTACCAGGCAATGAGGCAGTGGAGTCGCTTTTAACACCGGTGAAAGACCAATACGATGAACTGTGGGATGTTATTCAGGGGATGAAGGAAGAATATCGTTTGGTGGTAGTGTTATTTTACTATCAGGATCTGGCATTGAAAGATATTGCAGATGTATTAGGGATACCGGTAGGCACTGTGAAATCCAGGCTAAGCAGGGGAAAAGAAATGCTTAAGGCGGTATTGGAAAGGGGTGATCAGGCTTGACGGATTTTGATAAAAAAGTCAAAAAATTATCCAAAGAATTTCAGATACCAGAAGGGTATGACAAACGAGTGCGGGAAGCATTGGATTCCATACCGGATGATGATATCCAGCCGGATCACAGACGTGGCTCATTGCTCGTAAAAATTGTGGCAGCCATGATATGTTTATGTCTGATCGGAGGGTTGCTGATATCGAGAGCACAGTCTTCTGAAGCGAGCCTTATTCATGATTTTAGGGAGTCCATTATGGATTTCTTTGGGATTAATCAGAAACAATCCGAAGAACTTGGTGTGGACAGCCAGAAGGAAGAGTCTGTCAGCAAACCGGATCTGATGCTGGAATTGCAGGAAAAGGTCATTGATAGCCAGCGTATTTATTTGATGGTTAAGATTACCGCGCCAACCAATGTTGCTTTTGCAGATAATATTGGCTTTGACTATTTTTGTTTCTGTCGTGGGGAAAATTACGATACAAATCAACTGCTATCGGGAGCTACCAGTTGTGATTTGTTAGAAATCATGCCGGGCAAAGAGAATGTGGCAACTTATGTGGTGAGTTTGACTTCGGATCAGGAATTAGCGGAGGGAGATAGTGTGACCGTTTCCTTTAAGGACCTTAAGGTAGATCCTTATGGGGAAGAACCCGAAATGTTAGTGGAGGGTATGTGGAGTATCAGTTTTAATATTGATTATACAGTGGCAGAGGAAATATCGCTGAAAGGTACCGACGATATGGTATATCCGTTTGTGGATACCACAGCAAAACTGGTGAGATTAAAGCTGACACCGTTGGGATTGACCGTGGTATCCGATGTATCTAATGTGGATCAGGATGCATTGGGAGTATCCGATACCAGAATAGAAATGCGTCTGCGCATGATAGATGGTTCCCAATATTTGGTGGATAGTCATGATCTGGAGAAGGAAACCATTGTCAGCAGTGGAAGCGTGGAATATACTATGAAAAAGAATAAAACCTATCAAAAGAGTACATTCTGTTTTGAAGATGCCATATTGGTAGAACAGGTATTGGGAATCTATTTGGAAGACTGTTATATCCCATTTAAGGATATAGAATAAGGGGATAGTATATGGGTGGACGAAAAAGGAAAAGCAGCATTCCGGTACTATTTATCAGTATGTTTGTCTGTGTCTTGGCGTATCTTTTGCTGGGGGAATGCCTGTTGCCTGCAGACGACTGGGGTCGCGCCGATGCGTTGGAGGAATACAGAGGAAGCTGGGTCAGAGTAATGCCGGATGGCAAACGGGTTCCGATAGAGGTGCCCGGACGATGTGATTCCAAACGCGGGGAGACGATCACAGTAGAAACTACTTTACCGGAAACAATAAATCAGGATACATACTTTTGTTTCCGAAGTGCCAAGCAGGATTTGAAGATCTATGTGGATACGGAATTGAGATTGACATATTCCACCAAAGGAACACGTATCTTTGGACGTGATAGCGCAGTTGCAAATGTGTTTTTTGAGGTTCATAGTGCGGATGCGGGAAAGAAGTTACGTATCATCAGCCAGACAGATTCTTCCTATTCGGGAATATTTTACACTGTTTATAAGGGAACCCAGACGGAAATATGGCAATATTATTTCAAACAGTACGGATCAGAATTGATCGTGGCATTTGTGCTTCTGATTCTCAGTGTGATGGTTATCCTGGGCAGTATTACTTTAGAGTTGTTTTATCATCGCCACATTTCCTTGGTATATTTGGGATGGGGAATCCTGATTGCCGGGATATGGCTGGTGGTCAATTCGGTCTTTCGGCAGTTGTTATTCCCCAATCTTTCGGTAGTTAATGATCTGGCTTTCTATATGATTATGTTACTGCCATTTCCGTATCTGCTGTATCTGGATGAAATACAACAGGAACGGTATCATAAGGGGTATTCTGTCCTGGAATGGGTCGCGGTAGTGGATTTTGTGATCTGTACCGCACTTCATGTATTACAGATACGGGACTTTACGGATACCATTACTTATATGGCACTGATCTGTATTGCCACGATCGGGTTTATGGCAATAACGATATTTATAGATATCGGGACGCGAAATATCCGGGGATATCGTTATGTGGCAGTGGGAATCCTATGCGCGTTTGTTGCTGCGATGGTGCAGATTATCGCATATTTCCAGCGAACCAGTTTGTTTAATGGTGTCGTATTCGCAGTGGGACTGATTGTTTTATTAGCGTTTGCTACGATTAATACCATACGGGAGATCATGCAGATCGAGAGCGAGAAACAAAGGGCATTGTCTGCCAGTGAATCCAAGGGGCGTTTTCTGGCGAATATGTCACATGAGATTCGTACGCCGATCAATGCGGTATTAGGTATGGATGAGATGATTCTGCGGGAAACCAGCGAGCCGAAGATCAAGGAATATGCGCTGGATATCCGTAATGCGGGGCAGAATTTATTATCGCTTATTAATGATATTTTGGACTTGTCTAAGATCGAATCCGGGAAATTAGAAATTATTTCATTGGAGTATGATTTTAGCAGTCTGCTACACGATGTGATCAATATGGTTTCCATGAAGGCAGAGGATAAAGATCTGACGGTGGATTTAAAAGTGGATGAAACACTGCCATCCAGATTATGGGGAGATGATGTGCGGATTCGTCAGATATTAGTTAATTTGATGAATAACGCGGTGAAATATACAGAGCACGGTGGAGTGACATTAGCGGTTTCCGGTGCGAAAAGAGATAATATGATACATCTTTGCTTTGAAGTCAGGGATACCGGGATAGGCATTAAGGAAGAGGATCTGGGCAAATTGTTTCAGGAGTTTGCGCGGATCGAAGAGGAACGAAACCGTCATATCGAGGGAACCGGCCTGGGGATGAGTATTACCACTCGTTTGCTGCAACTGATGGGAAGCCGTTTGCAGGTAGACAGTGTATATGGGGAAGGCTCTGTCTTTTCGTTTGAATTGGATCAACAGATCATGGATGAGGAACCAATCGGCGATCTGGAAGCACGCATGCGGGATCAGGCACAGGGCTATACATATCAACGGTCTTTTATTGCGCCGGAAGCTGATCTTTTAGTGGTGGATGACAATGCAGTCAATCGAAAGGTATTTATCAGTTTATTAAAGGATACAGGCGTCAGGATTGATGAGGCAGAAGGAGGAATGGTCTGTCTTGAAAAAGCTGCAATGAAACAGTATGATATCATCTTTTTGGATCATATGATGCCGGATTTGGATGGTATCGAGACATTGCATCGTATACAGGAGATGGGAGAATCCCCTAACGCCAATACTCCTGTGATTGCGCTGACGGCGAATGCGGTATCCGGTGCGAAGGAAATGTATCTGGCAGAAGGGTTTCGGGATTTTATATCGAAGCCTATCCATCCGGAAAAATTAGAAAAGATGATTGCAGAATATCTGCCGGAGGGGAAAATAGCTGATCGGGATATCGGTTGTCTCACAGAAAAGAGATTGAAACAGGGGTCTGCGGCGGAGCTACCCGAGACATTCCCGGACATTGAGGGAGTGGATTGGGAATATGCAGTCTTTCGTATGGGTGATGCGGGCATTCTCCATGAAACGGCGCAGGATTTCTATGAAATGATGACAGAGGAAGCAGAGACGTTGGAACACTTATGGAACAACATGGATGATGCGGAGGGATTGCGTCAGTACCGGGTGAAGGTACATGCAATGAAGAGTTCTGCTGCTATGATTGGTGCCATGTCTCTGGCAGGGCTTGCGAAAACGTTGGAATATGCCGCCAGAGATGCACATGTAGAGAAGATCGATCATCTGACTCCGGTGTTCCTGGCAGAGTGGCGCAAGATGTGGGAAAAGTTAAAGATTATGTTTCCGCAGGAGGAGAATGTCGAAGCAAAATTGGATATGGATATCATGCAGTTGCGGGAGTATTTGAAGTTATTGCAATCTTCCATGGAGGATATGGATATTGACACGGCGGATGAAATCGTACGGCAGATACAAAGATATCGGTACACAGAAGAACAGGAAATCATAATAGATGGATTGGCAGCAGCGGTGCGCAATATTGATGTGGATCAGACAGTGATCCTGATCGAAAGGTTAGAGAAAGCAATAGAAGTGAGGTAGATTATGAAAAAGATATTATTAGTGGGGGAATTAAATGAGATAGCACGGAGTATGAACGAATGTCTGGCAGAGGAATATCAGGTACAGTTATGTTCTCCGCAGTTGGAAAGTATGCAGGGAATGATCAAAATTATCAAACCGGATCTGGTACTTGTGTGTCAGATCGGTTTGGATGAGATGGATGGCACATTATTTGACTGGTTGCGGCAGAACTGTCCTAAACTTCCGGTTTTGATCATCACCAGTAGTTCCTGGTGGAATCAGTGTAAGGTATATTGCGAGAGTGAACAGTTTGATAAGATGTTTCGTCCGATTGTCAATCGGGAACTTTTGCAGCGGTGTCAGACGATATTAAACGGTAAGAGAGGAAAGTCTTTACATTCTGCTTCTGGTGATCGTAAGAAAATTCTGATCGTTGATGATAGTCCACTGGTGTTGCGCAATATCAAAGGATTATTGGAAGACCGATATGATATTGAATTGGCGGTCTCTGGCGAGCAGGCGTTGAAGCGCATTCCGGCGAAGCAGCCGGATCTGGTTTTGCTAGATTATGAGATGCCGGGGATGAGCGGCAAGGAAACATTTGAGGCGATGCTGGAAGATGAGTATGCCAGAGAAATTCCGGTTATTTTCCTGACCAGCGTAGCGAAAAGAAAGCGGATTTATGATGTGTTGAAGTCGTCTCCTGCCGGATATATTTTGAAGCCGCCAGTCAAGGAAACATTATTGTCCACGATTGAAAAGGTACTGCGTGGTGAGACAGATAGTGTGATTTCGTAAGCAAAAACGGGACAAATCTGCGATTCTCTCGTATTTCATGGTAATTTTTATAAAATAATTTGAAAAATAAATAGTTCTGTGCTATGATTAGGCGCATGAGCGGTATTCGGAAAGAAACTGCATCAGATGATAGTGCATCACACTTCGTTATGAAAGAGGTGATGCCATGCGCATAGGAATCATCGGAGCCGGCAAGGTTGGTGTGACGTTGGGGAAATACCTGACAGATGCTGGTGTGACGGTATCCGGGTTTTATAGCAGGACAAGGGAAAGTGCTGCCATAGCAGCCGATTTTGTACAGACAACCGTATATATAGATTTGGAAGATCTGGTAAGAGCAAGCGATACCCTGTTTATTACCACACCGGATGGCGAGATTGGTAAGGTTTGGGATTGCATTGCAGGATACGATCTGACGAATAAAATCATATGCCATTTTAGTGGTTCATTGTCATCTAATGTTTTTTCTGGGATAGAAGAGACTGGTGCAAGTGGTCTCTCCATTCATCCGATGTACGCGTTTAGCGACAAATTTTCATCATATCAACAATTTCATACAGCCTATCTCGTGATGGAAGGGCAGGAGAATGCCAGGATGCCGATGCAGGCATTGTTTGGCGGCAGTCTGGGGCATACGATATTGACCATTGATGCAAAGGACAAAATGAAGTATCATGCGGCAGCAGCTATGGCGAGTAATTATATGATTGCCATGCTGGAGACCGCACTGAAATTATTTGTCGAATGTGGTTTTTCGTATGAAGACAGTCTGGCAATGTTGCGGCCAATCGTGCAAAACAATGTGGCTTCCATGTTGGAGAAAGGACCGGTAGAGGCTTTGACCGGACCGGTGGAGCGGGGCGACGTATCCACTGTAGAAAAGCATCTGGATGTCTTGGCAGGAGGTCCGGCGGAGACAGTTTATCGGGAATTGGGAGAGATGTTAGTGAATATCGCGAAGCGAAAGCATCCGGAGTGGGATGATACCGCCATGAAAAACTGTTTACGCTTGTACAGAAAAGAGGATAGCTCGATGTATCCGAATAATAGGATAGATTCCTAAGTGTCCGGGTAATGGGACTGATTGATGTCCGATACGGGAGCTTGCAACAATTTCTGGGACAGGCTTGGAATCCGACTGGGAAACAGCGGATATCCGGAAAGGAAGAGAAAATGAAGAATACAGTTAGTACATTTCAACAGGCAAAGGCAAATGGAGAAAAGGTCAGTATGTTGACTGCCTATGACTATTCTACGGCGAAGCTGATCGATGAAGCGGGGATTCATGCAATCCTGGTGGGCGATTCCCTGGGGAACACCATGTTAGGATATGAGGATACCATCTCGGTCACGGTGGAGGACATGATTCATCACTGTGCTTGTGTGGCGCGTGGTGCGAAGAATGCACTGGTGGTTTGTGATATGCCCTTTATGTCGTATCAGACTTCCGTATATGATGCAGTGGTAAATGCTGGTCGTTTGATGAAGGAGGGGCGTGCACAGGCAGTGAAGTTAGAAGGTGGTGTGGAAGTCGCACCACAGATCAAGGCGATTACTTCCGCAGGTATCCCGGTGTGTGCACATCTGGGTCTGACTCCGCAGTCCATTCATGCTTTTGGGGGATATAAAGTGCAGGGCAAGAGCGAGGCTGCTGCAAAGAAACTGTTGGAAGATGCGTTAGCGATACAGGAGGCTGGAGCCTTTGCAGTAGTGTTAGAATGTGTACCATCCAAACTGGCCAGTCTGGTGACCAGCAAATTGGACATTGTGACCATTGGTATCGGTGCCGGTAATGGATGTGATGGACAGGTATTGGTATATCAGGATATGCTCGGTATGTTTACGGACTACGTACCAAAGTTTGTGAAACAGTATGCCCAGGTGGGCGAGGTGATGAAGCAGGCCTTCTGTGAATATAAGCAGGAAGTCAGCGAAGGTACCTTCCCGGCGGAGGAGCATGGATATAAGATGGATGATGATGTGATTGACAAATTGTATTAAAAGAAAACGATTCAAAATGGAGGATAATGCAATTAGTATGAAAATAGTAGAGACAGTAGCAGAGGTAAGAGAACAGGTAAAAGCGTGGAGACAGGAAGGGCTCAGTGTTGGTCTGGTGCCTACGATGGGTTATTTACATGAAGGGCATCAGAGCCTGATCGACCGTGCGGTGGCAGAGAATGACCGGGTGGTGGTCAGTGTGTTTGTGAACCCGATGCAGTTTGGTGTGGGAGAAGATCTGGAGAGTTATCCCAGAGATATGGATCGCGATGCCGCCTTATGTGAAAAGGCTGGTGCTGATCTGATCTTTCATCCGGAACCGTCTGAGATGTATCCGCAGGACTTTTCTTCCTTTGTCGATATGAGTACCCTGACAGGCGGCTTGTGCGGCAAGACCCGTCCGATCCACTTCCGTGGAGTATGTACGGTGGTTTCTAAACTATTCAATATCGTGACACCGGATCGTGCATATTTCGGGCAGAAAGATGCACAGCAGCTGGCGGTGATCCGTCATATGGTTCATGATTTGAGTTATGGGATCGAGATCGTGGGATGCCCGATCATCCGTGAAGAAGACGGTCTGGCAAAAAGTTCCCGCAATACGTACCTAAATCCACAGGAACGGCAGGCGGCTTTGATCCTGAGCCAGTCTCTGGCAGAGGGGAAAAAGCGGTTAGAAACGGGAGAAAAAAATGCAGATAAGATTCGTCAGGCCATCGTCGATCAGATCGAGACCGAGCCTCTGGCGAAAATTGATTATGTCGAAGTAGTGGACTGGAACAATCTGGAGCCGGTCCAGACCATCCAAGGTCCGGTCCTGGTAGCCATCGCCGTATATATAGGCAAAACCCGCTTAATCGACAATGTTATCCAGCAATGAGCGATGCAATTTGTCTCCGCAGCCCACTGTCCTGCTTGCATGAACCGTTGGCTGCGGATGACATATTA
>JAUNIU010000282.1 GCA_030523265.1 Eubacteriales bacterium
CACCATCATATTGAATGGACAATATACCATAAAATTCTTCCTGAGAATTGAGCGGAATCAATAGAATCTGTTTACCGGGTGCATAGAGTTTACGATCGTTATGTAACATTTCTGTCATACTCATGGCCTTGATGGGGATATCCCGTATCTCTTCCTGTACATGATCCAGAAGAATCATGGCAGTATCCTCTGTGGAAGACTCGAAGGGAAGTCCCACGGCTTTTCCATATGCCGTGGTCAGATAGAGATTGCAGGCATAGATGCCGGGTTCCTGAATATAGTTCGGGAATAAATTAGCAAAATTTTTGATTTTACAGTCTCTGTTCAAAAAGGAGGTAAATTCATGGGTAGCATGACAGTATCCACGTTCTTGTTCCAATACGGTGAAAAGAGAATTGAGGCGTTTATCGCTGTCGTGTTCATCATGTATCACACAACCGCAGGATTCTGTGTATTCGTTCGTGCATGGAATGACAACCTCGCTGTCGGGTGCCAGGGTTCCTGCCATGATTTGTTCCATGGCATCAAAAATATATCGACCGGATAGTACCGGATCATAGATGGCGGTGGATAACAGTGGAAAATGATAATTTCTCTCCAATATCGCACCTAACCCTGTCACGATGATATCATTAGGGACGGAAATCTGATGTTTTGCCAGACAATCACAAACCGCCAGTGCCATGGCATCATTGGCACATACGATGGCGTCTGGCAGAGGTTCTTCGGCTGCCAGAATCTTTTCTGTGGCAGCGATGGTTGGTCCAAACCAGAAGTCACCATAGTGAATATGGCTGTCCACTACTTCCTGATGATAATTTTCCAGAGTAGTTTTATATATCTGTATACGTTCTTCGGAGATATTGTTGCCTGCCAGTCCTGCCATAAAATGAATGTTCTGACAGTGATGTTTTTCGATGAGATGGCAAATCATTTCCTGCAGGGCGATGGTGACATCATACCGGATATTACAGCAGCCTTCGATCGGTGCTTTGACAGAAATAACAGGGATTCCCTGCTCTTTGCCACGGTCTGCAAGTTCTTTTGAAATGGTTTCATCTTTGATCAGAGCATTAAAGATGATAAGTCCATCTAAGTCCTCATAAGGGATAAATTCAAAGATATGACGTTCCCCGCGGTCGCTGGGCGAATGGTGGTAAAAATCACAAAAAGGGGCGAAAATCTGTAAATGATAGCCCCGTTTTTCTGCCTGCACACTTAATTGTATCAACATACGCTGTATTTCCAGCTGATGAATGCTTGTCACACAGACGCCAATAATTCGTAATTTTTCCATGTTTACTCCATTCCTCTCCACCACGGTTGTTATGTAAACTGCTTCTATTTATAATGATAACAATGCGGGCGGATAAAATCAACCGTTAGTTGCATGGATTTGTAAAAAGGAAGAATAGCCGATCCCTAAATTCGGACCGGCTATTCTTCCTTTTGGATAGAGGGGATTTTTTGCATGTTACCTTGGGATTTTTGCCACTTATCGAAAAAAGAGAGACAAATCTGCGGTTTTCCTCTATGATAGCAGTATCAACGAGGAAGGGAGGAAACGGTTTGAAAGTAAATATTGAGATAGCACCCCAGTATAAAGAGCCGTATGCTGTCATTTATGCCAGTATGGTTACAGAAGAAGTTCAGCATGTGATTAATCTGCTGCATGAAAAAGATTCACCCATCACGGCGAGATTAGAGGATAAGATAGTGATCTTGCAGCCAAGCGAAGTATATATGGTGAGGATTGAAAACGGAGATACCGTGATTTACAGTGAATCCCACCGATATTATTCGCGGAAGCGGTTGTATGAGCTGGCAGACCAGCTGGGGAATCAGTTTATGCAGATTTCAAAATCAACACTGGTCAATCTTGCGTATCTGGGGAATGTGGAAGCGGGTTTTAGTGGAACGTTACTCTTGAAGCTGAAAAATGGTTGTAAAGATTATGTTTCGAGGAAATATTTGCCGGAATTTAAAAAATATCTGGGTATTTGATGAGATTTGAGATATGCATCGTATTTCTCAGGGAATGCATTTTAGAATGGAGGTAAAAATGAAAGATTTATTGAAATATTCTGTAATATCCATCGGGATAGCGTTGATAATTTTTTGTCTGAGTGGTGTGGTTTTTGATTGTATTTACGATGGAAATTTTGTGTTGAGACATTATAATTTTACCAGAATGGTAATCGGGGCAATCCTGGTCGGCCTGGGATTTGGCTTACCCACTGTGGTATATCAGAATGACAGGATGGCGATGCCGATACAGTGTCTGATTCACATGGGCGTGGGATGTGTTGTCTATCTGGCAGTGGCATTTAATGTAGGCTGGATACCGGTCGAACATGGACTTGGTATATGTATCGGCACGGTTATGGGGATGGTGGCAGCCGCAGTGTTAATATGGTTCTTCTTTTTTCAATATTATAAAAAGATGGCATATAAGATGAATCAAAAAATAGAAGAATACCAGCGGAATGTGTGAGTATGGGGAAAGTTAAGCATTAATTTTACCAAATAAACTACTAATTTTACCAAGTTCCCTCCCTGGATG
>JAUNIU010000283.1 GCA_030523265.1 Eubacteriales bacterium
CTATATATGAACCTCCCAAAGGAAGATACATTTCCAAACCTATCACCGTCTACCGGGCATGATCTGCAAAATCTCTACTGATTTTAGCGATCAGCTCCTGCTGATGCTCCCGTTTCAAATGAATAGACTGTACCAGTTGATGTACCTGTGTCACACAGTCCTCCAGCACATCATTCACCACAATATAATCATATTTTTCCATATATGCACATTCTTCCGCCGCACGATGCAACCGTTTGGTGATAACATCCGCCCCCTCGGTTCCCCGTCCGGTCAGACGAGCCTGCAATTCTTCATAGGAAGGTGGTGTGATAAACACCAGCACAGCTTCTGGAAAGCGTTCTTTTATCTGCAAAGCACCCTGCATCTCGATCTCCAGAATCACGTCAATCCCCTGCTCCAATTGCTGCATCACATAATCCCTTGGCGTTCCATAATAATGATCCACATAACCGGCATATTCCATCAATTCATTGTGCCGGATCATCTCTTCAAAGGCTTCGTTTGTCTTAAAGAAATAGTGTACTCCATCGACTTCGCCTTCTCGGGGTGCCCTCGTCGTGGCAGAAATCGAAACGGCATAGCCATACTGCTCCACCAGTCTCTGTACGATCGTCCCCTTTCCTGCACCGGAAAAACCGGAAATCACGGTAATGACTCCTCTCTTACTCATCTTCCTGGCCCCTTTCTGTCAACGGATTTTCATTCACTCTGTTTTCAATCGTATCCGGCAGCAAAGCAGACAAAACCATCTGTCCGCTCTCCATCACCAACACACTCTTGGTCTTACGTCCGCAGGTAGCATCAATCGCCTGATTGGTGTCCCGCGCCGTCTGTATCATACGCTTGATAGGTGCGGCATCGGCTTTTACGATCCCAATCACCTTATCCATATTTACAATATTACCATACCCAATATTTACTAACACGACACGCCTCATCCTTTATTCTATATTTTGAATCTGCTCACGAATCTTTTCAATCTCTGTTTTTAAGTTAATCGCCACCTCAGATAAGTCTCTGTCATTTGCCTTGGATAAAATCGTATTGGCTTCCCGGTTCATTTCCTGTGCTATGAAATCCAGTTTGCGACCGATGGAACCTTCCAATTCTAACGTCTGTTTCATATTATCCACATGGCTTCTCAGACGAACCGTCTCTTCATCCACACATACTTTATCTGCATACACAATCAATTCTGTCGCCAGTACACTCTCATCCACCTTGCGGTCTCCCAGAAAATCTTCTACTTTCGCCATAATTTTTTGACGATATTCCTCTAAAATTTCAGGCGAGCGCTTTTCAACAGATGCCACCAGTTCCAGTATATAAGCTAATTTAGCTGTAATATCCTGATACAGCGCTTCCCCCTCCAACTGACGTGCCTGCACAAACTGTGCGCCTGCCTTTTTTACCGCCTCTTCAATCAACGGATAAAACGCCTCCGGATCCTGTCTCCGGTCCTCTAATGTGATAACATCCGGAAACCGTACCAGAGAAGCCGCAGACACATCCCCAGACAAGGAATACTCCTCGCCAGCCGCCCGAATCGCCTTCAGATACTCTCCGGCAATCTGCGCATTATAATGAATATGGGTACTCTGTTCTGCATAATTTTCATAACTCAGATACACATCCACTTTTCCCCGTGCCGTATATCCCTTGATAATTCCACGTATATTATTCTCCAAAGCGTAAAACATCTTTGGCAGTTTAATATTCAAATCCAAATAACGATGGTTGACCGATTTGATCTCAACCGAGATTTTATAATTCTCAGTAATCTCCTCAAATCTTCCAAAACCTGTCATACTCTTAATCATTTGCCCCTCCAAACTATGATGTAGATCATATCCAATCATTTAATTATAATATATAATCCTTGGATCAGTCAAGATTTGGTTTCCGTATCCTCGGTATCTTCCCCGGTTTCTATCGCAGACGTTTCCCTTTCCTCTGTCTTTTTCGCATGTTTCCCTGACCAAATCTCTCGCAATGCCAGCATGAAACGACTCGGTTCTTCCTTTTTGGGTTTCTTGCCCAACAATTCCTGTTCGGTATACGAGACATAAACCACGCCGCTCTCCGTTTCCAAAATCTCTTTCAGGTCGAGGTAATGATCTGTCATAGTAGAAAGATTCCGGCTGCGCAGTTTGGCATTGATAAAATCAGAGATCAGTTCATAGATCACAGCAAACAGCGGCACTCCCACTAACATACCGACGATCCCCCACATGCCCCCAAAGAGCAAGATGGAAAATAGTACCCAAAAAGCCGACAGACCAGTGGATTCCCCTAAGATCGCAGGTCCGATCACATTCCCGTCCATCTGCTGTAGTATGACAATCAGGATCAGAAAATACAGTGCCTGCAAAGGATTGACTAACAATATCAGAATCACACTGGGAATTGCCCCGATATAAGGACCAAACACCGGGATCACATTGGTTACACCCACCACGACACTGACCAAAACGGTATATGGCAAATGCAAAATGCTCATAACAGCAAAACATATAATACCAATGATGGTGGAATCCAC
>JAUNIU010000040.1:0-14147 GCA_030523265.1 Eubacteriales bacterium
GGAACCTGTCGCATGCTGCTTCAGACAAACCTCCGAGGCGCATTCGATCGAAACGTCGTAAAGCAAAGACCTTCTATCAAGCCTAGTTGTCTGGCATGGAATCTGCAATGCTACACGGATTTTCTTTTACAAATTTTGCACAAAACACACAGGACAGACATAAGCGGCAAAACAGGCGGACTCTTGAATAACCACCAGTTATCCCCTGCCAAAGAGACGCAGCGCAAAAGAAATACTGAATCTGATACAAAGAGCATAAGATATAACAAGCATTTTATTTCGCGTTCCTTCGCAGAAAGGAATATCATATGTTAAACCATTTATGGGGGTATCTTATTCTTTTTGGCATCGGATTCGGTATCATCACCGGACAGGTGGAAGCTTTAAGCAATGCTGCCATTGACAGTGCCGGCGAAGCCGTCACCTTATCCATCACTATGTTGGGAATTATGGCTATGTGGATGGGCCTGATCGAAATCGCCAAACGGTCTGGACTGCTGGACAGCATGACCCGGGGACTGCACCCCATACTGCATTTCCTGTTTCCACGTATTCCGGCAAATCATCCCGCCAATGAGTATATCGCAGCGAACATCATCGCCAATGTGCTGGGACTAGGCTGGGCAGCCACTCCAATGGGGTTAAAAGCTATGAAGGAACTGGCGGCGCTGGAGAGGAAACGTCTCCATGCTGATACCTCTGGCAAGCCGGTGACGAAAGCGTCCGATGAGATGTGCACTTTCCTGATCATCAACATATCCTCTCTACAGGTGATTCCCGTCAGTGTCATTGCCTACCGTACCCAATACGGTTCGGTCAGTCCGGCTTCCATCGTATTACCAGGACTAATCGCTACCACCGTCAGCACGCTTGTGGCAATCTTCTTTTGCAGAATTATGTGCAGACGAGGTGAACATAAACAATAACAAGCATCCAAAAGGGGCGGCCACATGACCGCCCCTTTTGTTAGGCTCATTATATATGTTCTTTGTCTAGTGGCATCCCTTACAGCGGCGGCAGTCGCCACCACAACTTAAGGTTTTACCACTTTTTTTATCTTTGATCATACTACGAATTGCTAAGGAAATAACCCCCAGTAATACGAGTAATGTAATACCAGTTCCTATTATTGTAGGCATTTGTCATTCTCCTTTCCAATTCTCATGTATGTTTTCCTGTCACTTATTCTGACGCTGTCTTTGCATCTCCATAAGATAGACTAGTGCTCTCTTTATAAGGACGGAACAACAGATACAGGAAACCAATCAGGACTATAAATGCCACTACAGTTCCGATACCGAAAACACCATGTGCGATCAGGTTACCGATCTGATATACACATAATGATACTAAATATGCTAAGATGCACTGATAACCAATCGCAAACCAGAACCACTTCGCGTTGTTCATTTCACGCTTGATCGCACCCATTGCTGCGAAACATGGTGCACACAGCAGGTTGAATACCATGAATGAGTATGCTGCCAATGCCGGTGCCACAGGCAGGTATGACGATAAGTTGCCCCAGATTTCATCACCATTCTCGGCAACATCTGAAGTTCCCTGGAACAGGATACCGAAAGTACCAACCACATTCTCCTTTGCAACGAGACCTGTGATTGCAGCCACTGCCATTTTCCATTTGCCCCATCCAAGTGGTGCAAATATCCAGGCAAAAAGCTTACCGATACGCGCCAGAATACTGTATTCCATCTGGCTCTCTTCTAACATCTGCCACTTGCCATCGACCCATCCAAAGTATGATGTAAACCATACGATGATAGTGGATAACAAAATGATAGTACCAGCCTTTTTGATAAAGGACCAGCCGCGCTCCCACATGCTGCGCAATACGTTACCAACAGTTGGCAAATGATATGCCGGTAACTCCATTACAAATGGTGCTGGGTCACCTGCAAACATCTTTGTCTTCTTTAAGATAATACCGGAAATAATAACTGCTGCAACTCCGATGAAATAAGCACTAACAGATATTAATCCACCATGTTCCGGGAAGAATGCACCAGCAATCAAACCAATGATCGGCATCTTCGCACCACATGGAATAAAGGTTGTAGTCATAACTGTCATCTTGCGGTCACGATCATTCTCAATGGTACGGGAAGCCATAACACCAGGTACACCACATCCGCTACCAATCAGCATAGGGATGAATGATTTACCGGACAGACCAAACTTACGGAAAATACGATCCATAATGAATGCAACACGCGCCATATATCCACAGCTCTCTAAGAAAGCTAAGAAGATAAACAATACTAACATCTGAGGAACGAAACCAAGTACCGCGCCGACACCGGCTACAATACCATCGTTAATCAGACCAGTCAACCAATCCGCACAATGGATTGCTTCTAGCAAACGACCAACGGCATCATGCAAACCAATGATATGCAATTTCTCAATACCAAACAGATTCCAGCCATCATCACCCAGCAGACCATCATTTGCCCAGTCTGTTGCCCAGGTTCCTACCGTTGTTACAGAAACGTAATATACGATAGCCATGACTACAACAAAGATTGGCAGTGCCAAAATACGGTTTGTCACGATCTTATCAATCTTATCCGAGATGGTTAATTTCTCGCCTGTCTCTTTCTTGGTACAGCACTCCCCAATGATGGAAGTGATATATTCATATCTCTCATTGGTAATGATGCTTTCCACATCATCATCAAACTTATCTTCTAACGCTTTCGCCTCAGCAGATACATCCGGAGCATTATCAATCTGAGCCAAGATCTTAGAATCATTCTCTAATAATTTGATGGCAAAAAATCTCTTCTGCTCCTCTGGAAGGGATAACTTATCCTCTACGGTATGAATGGCATCCTCCACTTCAGCATTAAACTCATGTGCCACTTCTACTGCGCTCTTCTTCTGCGCCAGTTTCACAGCCTTTTCTGCTGCTTCCTTCACTCCGGTACCTTTCAGTGCCGAAATCTCCACTACCTCACAACCTAATTTGTTGCTCAACTTATCAATATGTATCTTATCCCCATTCTTGGCAACAATATCCATCATGTTCACTGCCATGATTACCGGGATGCCCAGTTCGATCAACTGCGTAGACAGATACAAATTACGCTCGATGTTTGTACCATCAACAATGTTTATGATTGCATCCGGACGCTCTGTAATCAGATAGTTACGAGCCACTACCTCTTCCAGGGTATACGGAGACAGGGAATAGATTCCCGGCAAATCCATGATCGTAACATCCTTATGCCCTTTTAATTTACCTTCCTTTTTCTCTACGGTGACACCAGGCCAGTTTCCAACAAACTGGTTCGACCCTGTCAGCGCATTAAATAATGTAGTCTTACCGCTATTCGGATTACCGGCAAGCGCAATTTTTACTGACATGCTTTTCTACCTCTTTTCTTTCCAAAAAATTATTCTGTTTCATTTTTTGCAACTCTCCACCGCTTCTCCCGAGAATGATTTTCTTTCCTATCTTTTGTTAGCAAAAACTAACCGCCAGACAAAAAAAGAGACTTACTCAACCTCGATCATCTCGGCATCTGCTTTACGCAAAGATAACTCGTAACCACGCACCGTAACTTCCACCGGATCTCCCAAAGGCGCTACTTTTCTTACAAAAATGCTGACACCCTTTGTAATACCCATATCCATGATTCTTCTTTTGACAGGGCCTTCACCGGATAACTTCTTAACCTTTACGGTCTGGCCTTTTGCCACTTCTTTTAATGTCATCCTTCGCTTCCTTCCTTTCTTACAAATTTTCCTCCATTGAAAAACTTCTTTCCCTCGCAACCCACATTCAGACTTTCATCTATCTCTAGATCAAAATCTTAACTGCCATATCTTTTCCGATCGCCACTCTCGAATCTTTCACATTGACGATCAAATTGCCACCGATCTCAGAAACTACAGTGACGACTCCACCCACTACAAATCCCAGATTCAATAAGAACTTTCTGGTTTCCTCTTTGCCACCGATCTTTTTAATCTCGTTAGGCTCTCCTGGTTTAGCCATTGTTAAAGGCATATGCTTTCACCTGACTTTCCGGGTACTCTAACCATTCATTCCTCATCGTTTGTTAGTCACCCCGATACTATGTACATTTTCCTAACCATGATTAGTATATGCTAACACCCGTCAGAAGTCAACAACCAAATAATAATTTTAGTGAAATTTGACAAGTTTGCTAATAATTCATGCCGTTTCCATTGCAAATTTAACGAAAATGAGATAGAATATCAGATAGCGTTAGGCATTTTGTCTAACAACGGCAAAAACTATATCAGGAAAGGATGTATAAAAACTATGGAAAACGCACCAAAAATGAAAATTGGTATTGTCGCAGTGAGCAGAGACTGTTTCCCGGAATCTCTTTCTGTGAACAGAAGAAAAAATTTAGTAAAGGCATATACGGATAAGTATGATGCGGCAGATATTTATGAGTGTCCGATCTGTATCGTGGAAAGCGAGATCCACATGGTACAGGCACTGGAGGATATCCAGAAGGCTGGATGTAATGCATTGTGTGTATATCTTGGTAACTTTGGTCCGGAGATCTCTGAGACATTGTTAGCAAAGCATTTTGACGGGCCTAAGATGTTTGTAGCTGCTGCCGAAGAGGACGGCTTAAACGGTGGTGTACAGGCTGCCGGACGTGGCGATGCATACTGTGGTGTATTAAATGCCAGCTATAACTTAAAACTTCGCAATGTAAAAGCATATATTCCGGAATATCCGGTGGGAGATGCAGAGGCATGTGCTGATATGATCCACGAGTTCCTGCCTATTGCCCGCGCAGTATATGCATTAAATAACTTAAAGATCATTACATTTGGACCACGTCCACAGAATTTCCTGGCTTGTAACGCTCCGATCAAGCAGCTGTACAACCTGGGTGTTGAGATCGAAGAAAACTCAGAATTGGATTTGTTTGAGTCTTTCAATAACCATGCCGGTGACGCACGTATCC
Organism: Eubacteriales bacterium; assembly: GCA_030523265.1. Taxonomy (GTDB): domain Bacteria; phylum Bacillota; class Clostridia; order Lachnospirales; family Lachnospiraceae; genus Butyribacter. The sequence continues at coordinate 4,977 of JAUNIU010000040.1, forward strand.
CGGATGTGGTGGCTGATATGGCAGCAGAGCTGGGTGCTGGTAACAAGAAACCAGAGATTCTGGAGAAGTTAGCGCAGTATGAGTTGACATTATTAGACTGGATCGACGCACATAAAGGTTATCGGAAATATGTTGCTCTGGCAGGCAAATGCTGGCCGGCATTCCAGACACAGTTTGGCTGTGTACCATGTTATGTAAACAGCCGCCTGACTAAGAGAGGTATTCCAGTATCCTGCGAAGTTGATATCTATGGTGCTCTCTCTGAGTTCATCGGTACCGTTATCAGCGAAGATACCGTCACACTGTTAGATATCAACAACTCCGTACCTTCTGATATCTACGAAGCAGATATCAAGGACAAATATGATTACACCATCAAGGATACTTTCATGGGATTCCACTGTGGTAACACAGCATCCACGAAACTGTCCTTCTGCGAGATGAAGAATCAGGCCATCATGGCACGTTCTCTCCCAGTGGAAGTTACCAATGGTACATTGGAGGGTGATATCATTCCAGGCGAAATCACATTCTTCCGTCTGCAAAGTACATCCGATGCCGGTCTGCGTGCTTATGTGGCACAGGGAGAGGTGCTGCCAGTGGCTACCCGTTCCTTCGGTGCCATCGGTATCTTTGCCATCCCTGAGATGGGTCGTTTCTACCGCCATGTACTGATCGAGGGCAACTATCCTCATCATGGCGCTGTCGCATTCGGACACTATGGCAAAGAATTATTTGAAGTATTTAAGTACATCGGTGTGGATGTGGATGAGATCGGCTTCAACCAGCCAAAGGGAATGTTGTACAAGACCGAGAATCCATTTATGTAATCCTTAAATGGCTTGCATTCTCCAGGCAAACCGGATATCACTTATGTGATATCTATTCATAAATAAGCAACAACGGGAGGCGGTGGCGGGCGACGCTACCGTCTCTTTTTCTATCAATGAGAAGAAAAATTATTAAAGAAAGGAAAAGAAAAACATATGAATTACTTAATTGGTATTGATCTGGGTACCTCTTCTACAAAAACAGTGCTCTTTGACGAAAAAGGCGAGGTGATCGCCTCTGCCAGCAAGGATTATCCTCTGTACACACCAAACAACGGTTGGGCAGAACAAAAACCGGAAGATTGGCGCGATGCCGCATTGGAAACCATCACCAAGGTGATCCGGGACTCCGGTGTAGCGGGGGATGACATCAAAGGTCTGGGAATCTCCGGACAGATGCATGGTCTGGTTATGCTAGACGAGGCCGGCGAAGTGATCCGTCCTTCCATCATCTGGTGCGATCAGCGTACCGAGAAAGAATGCGAAGAAATCACAGAAAAAGTGGGTGCCAAGCGTCTGATCGAGATCACTGCTAACCCGGCACTGACAGGTTTTACCGCCTCTAAGATCCTGTGGGTACGCAATCATGAGCCGGAAAACTATGCTAAATGTAAACACATTCTGCTGCCAAAGGATTATGTACGTTACATCCTGACCGGCGAATTTGCTACAGAGGTATCCGATGCCTCTGGTATGCAGTTATTGGATGTACCGAAGCGCCAGTGGTCTGATGAAGTTTTGGAGAAATTAGAGATTGATAAGAACCTGTTAGCAAAGGTATATGAATCACCAGAGGTTACCGGAACGATCTTACCGGAAATCGCAGAAAAGACTGGTTTATCTACTGCTACTGTGGTAGTGGGTGGTGCCGGTGATAATGCGGCGGCCGCTGTGGGTACCGGTGTCGTGGAAGATGGCAAGGCATTTACCACCATCGGAACCAGTGGTGTGGTATTCGCACACAGCAGCAACATCTCCATCGATCCAAAAGGACGTGTACATACATTCTGTTGTGCCGTACCAGGCGCATGGCATGTCATGGGTGTCACACAGGCGGCTGGTTATTCTCTGGCATGGTTCCAGGATAACATCGGTACCGAATATGCCCGTAAAGCCAAAGAACAGGGTTGTGGTGCATTTGATTTGATCAATGCCGATGTATTAAAGACACCGATCGGGGCAAACCGCCTGATCTATCTGCCATACTTAAACGGTGAGCGCACACCTCATCTGGACCCTAACTGCCGTGGCGTATTCTTCGGCTTGTCCAGTATGCACACCACCGCAGATATGGCGAGAGCAGTCATGGAAGGTATCCAGTATTCTCTGACAGACTGTAATGACATTATCCGGGAGATGGGTATCCAGGTATCCGATATGATGGCCTGCGGCGGCGGTGCCAAGAACGCAGTACAGCGCCAGATGATGGCGGATATGTTCGGCTGTGATGTAAATACCGTGACTGCCACAGAGGGACCTGCATTGGGCGTAGCCATCCTGGCTGGTGTGGGTGCCGGTCTCTATGAGAGTGTGGAATCTGCCTGTCGCGAAATGATTCACACCGATCCTTCTAAGGAATGTCATCCAGACCCGGCCGCTACCGCTGAATATGACAAATATCATCAGATCTATAAGAATCTGTACGGATGTCTTCAAGATCAGTTTGCCGCCATTGCAAAACTGTAAGATACGGCGGTCTGATAAGCAGCTATGACGTGAAAGACGTTGTCTCCTGCGGAAATCGTTGTACGGGATATGTACCTGTGCAACGATCCCCACAGGTGTCATGCGGTATCCCTACACTTCTGCAAACCTTTTTCTCCGTCTCCATACCTATTCATTTCCTTAGAGAGGCATATCGCAATACTCCTCCCCTGCTTTCACATGGAACAATCGCATTAACGACTCCCAATATGCCCATCATACATTTCTCACGCATCATATCCTCTATCCCTTTTATGCATTCTTGTGTTTTTTCGCATCTGTCGATGTGCGTAAATTTGCTTCATATTATGTCGAATGATCAATGTCGAATTATGTCGAATAACCTTTATTGGCATTCGCCGCAGATTTTAGGATAATAATGATAGGCTGTTACTGTACGGTTTACATTTCATAGAGAAGGAGGTAAAGTATGAAAAAGAAAATAATAACTGTCATCCTGTTTACCGCCTTTGTCATTACATCGTGCAGTCTTCAGAAGCAGAAAAACACAGAGACCTTTCCATCATCTACTGCAGAACCAACCCAAACTGTTGCACCAACTCCAACGCCGCTGTCTAAAACAGCCAAAAAAACCACGAAGGAAGCGTTTGGGCCATTATTAAATAAAGACTGGTGGGTTGAATTACAAAACGAATGTTTCTCAAAGGAATATGATTCAGTGCGGCATGATGATATCTCCGAATGGAAAGATAAAAAGGGGAACTATACGTATCCAAAGGGCTATGAAATTGATACTATGGTGGGATCAGAGAAACCATCCGCTTTGGCAGCGCAGCAGATGCCAAAGGAGCTGTTAGATGAAATCAGCACAGAAGACCTGTACCGTTTGATTATAAAGGCACCCACTGATGATTATGGTTGGTATGCACCCTGGTATGATACGTATTTGAGCATATTGCTAAGATTCTATATCCACTATAATTTCATCGAAGAACTGATGGAGCGGGAAGATGCACCCGAAGTGGTACACCGCTATTATACAAAATATTCCGAGAAAGAAGTAGAAAAATATTCTCTGCGCAGTCGTTCCCAGGTGAACTATAAAAAGCGGGGGCGGTTCCAGCTAACGGAAGGACTGGAGTGGTTCTTCCTCTATAAAGAGGGCAAGGAAGTACCCGACTATCAGGTTTTAGGACACGATCTCGTCAAGGCTTGGTACTGGGACGGTACGGAATGGCAGATGTACGATGAGATTCCAGAGGATGACTGACGGCAATAATATAGGGTCTGTCAACGAAGTTTCATGATCTTGTTGATTACAAAAGGAGTATCGCAAAATACCTGATTACAAAATCAGTTTTTGCAAGATTCTCCCTTTTTTGTTCTCTCTTATTTTACTCAGATATCTTATAATGATTTCATCCTTTTATATCACTGTTCTTCCCGCTCTGCCTCTTCCCGCTGTTTCCGCGCTTCCTCCTCTGTCTTTTTTTGATGATACATAAATACGATTGCCGCAATGGCAAAAATCACCATCAGTCCCACAATGATAATCACAGCAAGTTCCATCCAGGGTGCCCCAGGCACATTGGAATATTGCATCCCTCCCCCATCAATCATATCTGCCGAAGCTACCGTATGCTGTATAAACATCAGCACGGCGGATACAGCCATCGCACCAAACCACTTTAACTTGTTCCATATTTTATCCATAATTTCCCCCATTTCTGCCAGACACACTTTTGTATGTCCTGCCTTGATTTTTCCTGTCCCATTTCCTGTACATTACAGAACCTCAACGATACCAATGTACCTTTCGTGTCGTATTATGCCAAAAATACTCCTGCCAGCGCAGAAACCAAATTAGCCATCAAAGCATACCGCCACGGATGTGGTATCCACTCCCGAAATTTACTATAGATAAAGCCCTCCAAACACCAGACGCCAATCTCCAGAAACAACCATATAGGTTCATATCCGGTCCAATGGCGAAAACACTCCATTTCTGCATACATTTTTCCTATCGGGATGCTATCTCTATATGAGATTCCCACAGCATAAATCACATTCACCAGAGGATTCGTCAACAAATTCACCAACAAAATCAGTATGTATGCTTTTTTTGCATAGATCTTCATGACCAATGCCACCAGAATTTCCAACACACAAGTGAGCAAAAGCACCATGAGCAATGATCCCAATATATTCTGACCCATTTCATTCCTCTCTCTTCCATAGAAATAGTACCAATAACATAAGTACCAGGCTAATCCCTGTCACAATACTATAGATATATAGTTCCGTAAGGGAAAACCATTCGGCTAAATCATCTCCACCCGCATTTGCCTGATACATAGCATACAATGTTTTCGGAAATCCCCCCAGGAATAACCCAAAGGTCAGCAGTCCAAAAGCCGTCCCCGGATACCCCCGAAACTGTCGGTGCATCAGCGACAATGTAATGGGCATCGTGGTCTGAAATAACAAAACAGCCAGCAAACCGGATGCCATATGCTCCGAAGCCAAAAATAAAATGGTCGATACCCCCAAAGGTAATACAGTGCCCCAAAACACCCCCAGCCAATCCGCCAGGACACCTCCCAATGCTTTCCCTGCCACGATGCATAAGGTAAAAATAAGACCAACCATCATACCTTCTTTCCAATCAAATTGCACCAAAGTTCCCTGAAAAGACCGCAATACCACCACGAAAAACAACAAGAAAATAATTCCAAAATCCCACGGTTTCGCCTGTGCCGCCACAGGCGCGATACCCTGTCCCGTTTCTGGCACATTTGGTCTCTGCACGGTTGCTTCCTCTTCTGACACTTTATCCATATTTTTATGTTGCCCCGCTTTGCGGACATGTGTTTCCGATCGACCAGTGGCAAATACGCATAACACCGCTGCACCAAATATCAGAGCGATCACCAGTAATGAATAAATAACAAATACCGTATCATAATTCTTTGCTTCATACCACACCACATCCCATGGACTTAAATGCGATGCCAGTTTACTGCCTATAAAAAGTCCCAAAGCACCCGAAGATACAAAGATTCCGACCGGAGTCATCCGATACTCCGTGCAATCCAGCGATAGAATGAAGCCTTTACTTTTGCTTCCCGATAATCTTCGCCTTTTATGCCCCCTCACAGATGAATACTGCAATATTTCCACTCCTGCGCCTACATGAAACAGCGCATTACCGATGCCCAAAACTACAGCCATCCACACTCCCTGCATATCCGTATAGAAAGAACTGCTATGTGCGCCTCGTTGCAACTGCGCCCCAAAGATCCATACACTGGCAATGCCTATCACAACACACCCCAAAGATTCCACTCTCCATGGCTTCCGTTGCCAGAATCTATCCACCATCCATCCAATCGGCAACTGTAATACAAAGGCACAAAAATTGTAAAACAGTACCCAGCCTATACTATAATCTATGTTTGTCATAGAACAATCGCCGGGAAACTGTACCTGCGTCTGCCGCAGAATCATATGATACATCCAATATACACAGGTGAAATCCACCAAAAAATGTATATACGTGGTAATGCTTAACCTGATTTTCTCCTGCAATCCCACCACCTCCCTATTTTCTTGCGGTACCTATTTTCTTATTGCCGGAAAGTAAGTATAAACCGCCGAGGTATTTAAATATGGGGGGACCTAAAGTAAAAAGACTATGCAGCGCGCAGCATACATAGTCTTTGCTTTTATATTTATCCTCGTACTCCTATTCTATTACCATTCACACAGAGAAAGGATTCCCTACGACCCTTACAAATGATCCGGTGGCTTCTACTCCTCCACCGCGTGCAGATTCTTCAATGAAATATCCATGATCGGAGCAGAATGTGTGAGTGCGCCACTGGAAATATAATCCACCCCCACATCAATCATATTCTGTATATTTTCTCTGGTGACATTGCCGGAACATTCTGTCAAAGCTCTGCCATCAATGATCGCGATAGCTTCCCGCATCTCTTCGGGACTCATATTATCCAGCATGATAATATCCGCTCCCGCCTCTACTGCCTCCCGCACCATATCCAGATTTTCTACTTCCACTTCAATCTTATGGACAAAAGAAGCGTAAGATTTTGCCATCTGTACCGCTTTGGTAATACTTCCGGCCGCCCCGATATGGTTATCCTTGAGCATGACACCGTCGGACAAATTAAAGCGATGGTTGCTGCCTCCGCCCACTTTCACGGCATATTTCTCAAAAATACGCATATTCGGTGTCGTCTTGCGGGTATCTAACAGGGTAGTACCGCTTCCCTCTAACATACACGCAATGGAGCGGGTATACGTTGCGATGCCGCTCATACGCTGCAAATAATTGAGTGCCGTGCGCTCTCCGGATAGCAACGCGCGGATATCTCCGGTCACCACTGCCATCTGCTGCCCGTTTTTTACCGCATCGCCATCTTCCACAAACATCTGAAATTCTACTGTCTCATCCAACAATTCAAAAACACGCCGGAACACACCCAGTCCGGCGATCACGCCATCCTGCTTACAGATCAGTTCCACCTGACCTTTTTGATACTCTGGCATGACACAGTTCGTAGAAAGGTCTTCGCTGGTGATGTCCTCCTCTAATGCCATCTGTATCAAGCGGTCTGCATTTACTTTATAGGTAATTGGATCATTCATCGGTCTTAACTCCTTTTGTTCTTTATTTCTTTTGTTCTTTCCTCTTGTTCTTTTCTGTCTCAATTTCATCCAGAACCAACTGGCGGTATTCTTCCTTTAACGCTGTTAAATCCTGATAAGGTTCTGATGATACCTCTGGTTTGGACTTTATTTCCTCCATGGAAACCTCCGAAAAACGCCCGGTAATATCTGTGGCAGCCCGTTCCGCAAAAACCATAGACTCCAACAGCGAATTGCTTGCAAGACGGTTCTTGCCATGAACACCATTACAGGAGGTTTCTCCCACTGCATACAGACGGTTCATCGATGTCTCACTGGTATGATTTACCTTGATGCCCCCCATAAAATAATGCTGCGCAGGTACCACCGGAATGCATTCTCTGGTTGGATCATATCCCTCCTCCAGACATTGCTGTAATATATTGGGAAAATGGCTGCGAATCTCTGCTTCGGGTATCCGCTCCATAGATAACCATACAAAAGGGGTTCCGTCCTTTTCCATCTGTTTATGAATCTCTGCGGTCACCACATCCCGTGGCTGCAACTCATTGCAAAACCGCTGTTTGTCTTTATTCAAAAGGATTGCTCCTTCTCCGCGCACCGACTCAGAGATCAGAAACCTGCGTCCCGGTTTCTCGGAATACAGCGTAGTCGGATGAATCTGTATGTAATCAATATGCTCCAGGGCAATACCATGTTTGATGGCGATCGCCAAGGCATCGCCACTGATATGACGGAAATTAGTGGTATGTCTATACAAACCGCCCAAACCCCCACAGGCTAATATGGTATATCCGGCACGGATCTCAAATAACTTACCATCCGGGTCTCTAGCTACAATACCATAACATCCAATATCATCATATAACACATCCAGCATCATCGTATGATCCAGGATCGTAATATTATCCCGCTCCTGTGCTCGCGCCAGAAGTTTGCTGGTAATCTCCCGTCCTGTGACATCCTCATGAAACAGAATACGCGGTCTGCTGTGTCCACCCTCTCTGGTGAATACCAACTTCCCGTTCTCCTGTTCAAACTCTACTCCGAAATCCAGCAATTCCTGTGCTACTTTCTGGGAGGAACGAATCATGATCTCCACTGCCTCCGGGTCATTTTCATAATGTCCGGCGCGCATGGTATCTTCAAAATATCCCTCATAATCCGCTTCATCCCGCAGCATACACATACCACCCTGCGCTAAAAAGGAATCACTGCGGTCTACATCATCCTTTGTTATCATTAAAACACGCATTTCTCCCGGGAGATGCAATGCAGCATACAAACCTGCTGCACCGGTTCCCACAATGAGAATATCTGTTTCTTTTTTTGTCATCTTAGCACCTTATTTCCTGTCATTTCATAACTGTCCTGACATGTTTTTGGTATAATAATCCATAATGTATCGATTATAGCATAAATGGTATGATTTTACAAGATTTCTGCCCACTTCCCACACCCGGTTCTCTCCTGTTATCACTGTTTCCACTTTATTTTTTTGGTTCGGGAACGATATCCCGCCCGTGAAACCTTCACAGTAACTTGTGTTATATTTTTCCATTTCTTCGGAAGCCGGAGAATCCATTTTCCCGTTTTATTAGCGGCACCCCGCAGCACATATCTGGAGACCCGTTTTTTTCTATATACCTTGACTACGATCTTTGCCTTTTTATTGGTCGCAACAGTTAGTTTATGCTTCGCCTTTTTCTTCCTGACCTTCAATTTCATCTTCTTTAATTTCACAGAAGACTTACTGACATTCTTATTATTCTGATTCGTATTTATTGTCGCCTTTGGACGATCGGTCGTATGTGAAGGGTCTCTTGACGGCGTAGGTGCCACAACACCTGGCGTTTCTGTTGGAATTGGCATCGGATCAAAATATGGTTCATCCCCGGATGCATCTGCCACCGGCTTCTCTATTCGGATGGTACAATAATTTCTTTCGGTCACATTTCCCTGTGCATCACATCCATTGACAGCGATGACATTCTTAGAACCAGCC
>JAUNIU010000040.1:14157-16168 GCA_030523265.1 Eubacteriales bacterium
CGGAACACATACCATACCATCCTCCATAGCAGATGTATCGACATATTTTCCATTCACATACACACGAACCTCAGAAACCGTTCCACATGGCGCATATACCATGAGTTGCAGGTCTTCTGCGTTATCCATCCATGTATCTGCACTTGCTTTATCTGTGGTATCATCTTCAGGCACTTCACTTCTAGCTGTATCTAATAATTGCAGAGTCATATTCTCTGAACGTTGATATGCCTCTAAACTCTCCAGGAAACGATCTTCTGTTTCCATTTGCTCATCCAGCCATGCTAAATGATTATCAAGATATTTCTTTAGCTGGCCATAATCCTTTTCAAACCCCCAATAAAGATTCCATATGGTATTATTCGCATGCCCGGATTCTTTTACATAGTCATAATAGGATTCTAACAACCCATCCTGGGCCGTCATTACATCCAATTCCGGACGAATTTCCCAATATCGTTCCTGTGCTTTTACCAGATAATAGGGATCTTGTAACCAATGCTTCATGAAATTGCCCACATCTGTAATCCGGTTGATTTCCCAGCGGTCATATGTAGATCCTACCGTAATTGCCCCCTCTGCCCAATCAAAATCCCAAGGCGGTCCAAACGTCAATAATCCGTCAACATCCTTATACGCATAACAACTCTTCTTAAACGCATCCGAATTTCCCATAATTTCATTTAATAACCAATAATTAATCATCGAATTAAAATCTGCCAGCTGAGAATAATGAATCTTATTTCCCTGAATTTCCGTATAACCATCCGGAGAATATGTGGCATTTTCAAACTGTTGAATATATTCCTGAATATAAGCAAACATCTGACTATTGGTATTAACATATTCCGGCGCATGGATCATCGTCGGCACATTGTCTGCTGTCTTAAACTTAGAGATCTCATCATATTCCTGTGAAAACTCAATCAGATATCCCCCATTGTAATTCTTATTTAAGTCGTAATAATCTGCAATTTTATATGTTTTTGCTCCATAGGTTACTGCTCCCCCTGTGATCCATGCTAAATTCTCCTGCATCCTTTCTTCTAATGCGTCCCGATCCTCTTTCGTAAATCCATTGCCTTTTTCCCGTTGGTAGATTGCCTTTGCCACCTTTTCCGCTTCGTCTTCCCAATCAAAGATTTCAATTCTGTTTTCTCCGACACGGATCTGTTCGCTAAATTGATAATTCCCTACATATTCTCCATTTAACACGACATCGACCCATTCGGTTTGCATGGATTGTAATCCCATAATCTCAGCAACCTGCTCCGCCAATGTATTTCTCATCAGACTGTCATCATAATAATTCGCCAATAATACCCAATGCTTATTTTTCCCAAATCCAAACATATCTGTACTGGTACCTAATTTAATCTTATACGGTTTCTTAGGCAATAGCCATGTACTGTTTCCTCTTCCTTTGATCGATATCGTTCCATCATAGAGGATTCCAGGATATTTTTCATTTCCCACTATTGTCATATGTGCTGTTTTATATTCTGTCTTGCTGCTGATCCCCGCTCCATCCTCTGTATCAATGTATGCCACGGGAAGCTTGGATTCATAAGTATCCGTAAGAATTTCCCCCGCTTTTACATGCATTTCTGTCAGGCTGCATGTCATCATTATTAGAACTACCATAAACCCCAACGCTCTCATTGCGACCATTTTTTCTCTCATCATTCACCAGTATTCCCTTCTGCTTTTGTACTGTTTCATTATAGCTTTGTAAAAATAATTATTCAACTTTTATCTTCTATCGCTTTCCCATTTTTGCACAGGATGACTCATGATTATCTGTCATTTGTATCATTTGCCGTAATGTCTGCCCTGGGTGTGTCAATAAAAGATTGTCGAAAAGAAATCCAGCAGATTGCAGATTCTGCCAGCAACCTCACGCCTTGATGAAGGTCTATTGCTTTACCGTTTCGATCCTTTATTTATGCGCCTCTCCGTAAACTTGCACCATGCTGACAGGTTTTCCGTGTTTTCCTAGAGGCATTTTAGG
>JAUNIU010000284.1 GCA_030523265.1 Eubacteriales bacterium
CTCTTTTGCCTTGTCCTGATCAATCTCGGCTTCTGCCTTTTCAATCAGAGTCAGGACATCACCCATACCTAATATACGGGATGCCATGCGGTCCGGATGAAATTGTTCCAAATCGGATAATTTCTCTCCCATACCCACATAGAGAATCGGACAGCCAGTCACTGCTTTGATGGAAAGTGCTGCACCACCACGGGTATCGCCATCTAACTTCGTCAGAATCACACCATCGATCCCGATCTTTTCATGGAAAGAAGATGCCACATTCACCGCATCCTGACCAGTCATGGAATCCACCACCAAAATAGTCTGGTCGATCTCCACATTCTCCCGGATCTCCTGCAATTCTGCCATCATATCCTCATCCACATGCAAACGGCCTGCCGTATCCAGAATCACCACATTCTCCCCATGCGAAGCTGCATGTTCTATGGCTGCTTTAGCAATGTCCACAGGCTTGTGGTTTGTTCCCATAGAAAACACTTCCACTTCCTGCTTCTGTCCATTGATCTGTAACTGTTCCACTGCTGCGGGACGATATACATCACATGCCGCCAATAAAGGCTTCCGTCCCTTCTTTTTTAACTTACCTGCAATCTTGGCTGTGGTGGTGGTCTTACCAGCACCCTGCAGTCCACACATCATCAGCACCGTGATCTCATTGGATGGTTTGAGGGCAATCTCCGTAGTCTCACTGCCCATCAGGTTCACCAGTTCTTCATTCACTAACTTGATCACCATCTGGCCAGGTGTCAGACTATTCAATACATCCTGTCCTACTGCACGCTCCTGTACGGTCTTCACAAAGTTCTTAACCACTTTAAAGTTGACATCCGCTTCTAGAAGAGCCATCTTGACTTCCTTTAACGCCGCCTTTACATCCTCTTCCGTAAGTCGTCCTTTGCTACGAAGGTTCTTAAATACATTTTGTAATTTTTCACTTAAACTATCGAATGCCATACTCAAACCTCCTCGAACCAAACTTAAGCACAAGGTGTAGTATAACGGAACATAATATCTTTGTCAAGTTTTTTTCTTGACAATTATTAAATTATTAAATTTTGTTTGTTGGAAAGTTTACCAAAGGAAATTCGGTAGATTTTTATCGACACACGAGGCAGATAATGAGGCAAAATACCAAAAAATCAGATAACCACGCGTTATCCGCATTAAAAATAGGGAACGCAAACACTTTTCTATTGTATTTTCTCTCCGCATTCGATATAATTATATTTGTGTCCATTCTATGAACTTTTTTATGGACAACTTTATATTTTTATAATAGGAGGAAGAATATGAAAAAAAGTATTCAAAAAACATTAACCTCTCTGTTACTGGTCGCAGCACTGTGCATCAGCGGACTGTGCTATCAGGCAGAGACAACAAAAGCAGCCACCACAAATTATACCAACTTATTTACAACGGATAATCTGGATGATGAAGCTCCGGTAGCTGCTGGTCAGACCGTCAATTACAATTTCAAGGTATCTTCCAACGGTACAATCACTCTTCTGGTGTATACGCTGCCAAAGACAGCTATGACTCTGAAGATTACTTCTGCTACAGGAGTTACCTTGTATGACAAGACCATCTTAAGTACCGATGATGGCTGGTATGAGTATCCAATCAGCGAAAGTCTCAGCCTGTTTTATAATGGCATCACATGGAAAAATCCTACCGCAGGTACTTATACCTTATCCCTGACTTTTGAAGAGGATACCTATTATATGGCATCCGCAGTTCAGGAGCCAGCTACACAGACACCTACGCAGGCACCTACGCCAACTGCTGTCCCATATTTGACCGCAAGCAGTGCCACAGTAACTGTGGGATTCTCTCAGACAATCTCTGTCAATAACAATAGCGGAGCTGTAACCTGGAAGAGCAGCAACAGTTCTGTTGCCTCTGTATCCAACGGTAAGATCACAGGTAAGAAAAAAGGTACCGCAACGATTACTGCAAAGACAGCCAGCGGATATACCATGAACTGTAAGGTAACCGTAAAGAAGAACGAATATAGTGTGAAAAAGTTAGCAGTTAGCAAAGTAACCTACGGCAAGACTGGCTTAGACATCTATAAAGTTTCTTATGACAAGAAGGGCAATCTGGTAATCAAAGCACGGGTACTTAACAATAGTTCTTACAAATTACAGAAGATCAAGAATCTCAAAATCAAGATCAAAAATAACAATGGTAAAGTCATTGGAACATACTCTGCTAAGAATCTGAAGAAGGTGAACTTAAAAGCTGGTAAGGCAAAAGCATATACCTTTAAGATCAAGAAATCTAAATTGAAAGTGAAAAAGAAAGCAGATCTGCGCCTGATCGCGAACCCTAGCGTATCTGGCAAGGCATATTATATTCGCTAATCTGTCATCAGATTGTTAGTACATCATAAACTAAGTATCTCACAGTTTGGCTTGTCTAAATTTCCATCTGCCGCGTTGCATTTTCTAGCCGTAGCCACCGCTACGCCGTCGAAAATCCGCCTTGCAGAACGAAAATTTATCCTACGCCAAACTA
>JAUNIU010000285.1 GCA_030523265.1 Eubacteriales bacterium
TGCGCTGGCTTGGCATCCGGCGCCGGGATTTCCCCGCTCTTGGAAGGTTCTTCTTCCATAATATCAGCAATCTGCTGCAGCAACAAATTCTGTAACTCTTTCGTCTCTGGAGAAGTATGATGTATCTTCGCTTCCGCTGCCTTTTGCTTCGCCACCAATTCTGCTGCCTTCTTCGCCGCCTGTTTCTTCTCCGCACGACGCTTGGCGGCCTCATATATCATCGCCTGTCTCGCCGCTTCTCTAGATGCCTCCTGCTGCTTCATCACCGCATCCGATGTCTCTGATCGCGCTGTAGTTGCAGCCCCAGATTGTTCCACTGCCTGCCTGCTTGCTGCGGCCTCCTGTGCCGCCGCCTGCTGCATGGCTGCTTTCTTTGCCAATTCCTGATGTCTGGCCAGCTCCTGCGCTGCCGCCTGCAGTTCTCTCTGCATCCGGGCATTTTCCATCTGTGCCTGTCTGGCTCGCTGCATGGCCTCTGCTGCCTGTTGATTCTTGATCTTGATTTCCTCTTCTCTATCTGTCATCAGATCCTCCTATCGCCTGCCTACTGTGCTGGCACAGCCGTTGGTACCGTTGTCGCCGGTGCATTTGTTGTCTCTGCCGGGGCATTTGTCCTGTTAGGAGATGCCGTACTACCGGAATTATTACTTCCACCGGAATTTTGTGCCTCATATTCCGCCTTAGTTGGCAATGCGTACAATGCGGTTCGGTATGACTGGTATGTCCGGTTCAGTGAAGCATATTCACTATATTTCTTACAAGCCTCCACCGCTTCTTTTGCCGCTTCCAGAAGTGCCGTCATATTTTCCGGCTGATAACTATACCCTGTCAATGCCTGCAGGCGTGTTTTTGCCAGCGCAATTCTGGTTTCCTTTTGCTGCGCTTCTCTTGCTTTCTTCGCGGACGCTGCTTTCTTTCTGGCAAGTTCCGCATTGGCCTCTTTTTGCTGTTGCTCATATGCCTTGACCACATCTTCCCATTTCACTGTCTCATCATTCAGGGAATCATATTTGTCCTTTGCTCTCTTGGCATATTCATTGCGGACATCCTCATCCACAATCGCAGAAATCATATCACGCAATTCCTGATACTCGGTTTTCAAAGTATAATAATCCGCAATACTGGTAATATACAGTTTTTCAAAAGCCTTTAATTTCTTCAGCACCTTCTTTTGGTATTGCTCGTCCGCTAACTCTGCTGCATAATCTGCCTTTTCCTTGAGAATCGTCGTAGAAAAATAATCTTTCCCTGCCGTTCTCGTCAGATCGGTCTTATCTTCTGTTCCCTCCACAAAATTTCCATTGCTGTCATATTTTGCCAGACAGATCCCCGCTGGTGCCGTAAAATCCTCCGGCTCCTTATTTTTATGAATCTTATTCATATAATCTTTCCAGATCACTCCCGGCAGGGAGGCACCGGATACTCCCGGCATCGCTCTCGGTGTATCATATCCACACCACACCACGGTGGTGAAATACTTGGTATATCCACAGAACCACACATCCTTACTGGAATTTGTAGTACCTGTCTTGCCGGCAGCGATCTGACCGTTATCCAGTTTCAGCGCCCGTCCGGTACCATAGCTTTCCTCGATTACACCCTTTAGAACATCGGTCATCATCCATGCTGCATCCTCGGAATAGACCTGCGTCGTTTCTTCGGTATTATTATAAACGGTACCATCCGAAGCATGATCGATCTTTCGGATACAGGTACGATCGCTATACGTACCATTATTTGCCAGAGTGGAAAATCCCTTTGCCATATCCACCACTCGGACACCCTCGGTAAATCCACCCAGTGACAGGGACAAATTGTCATTATCAATATAGCTTAAATTGTGAAACTGCATGGCATCCAAAAATGACATTCCATATGCTGGCGTGATACTGTCCAATACCTGCCACGCCACCGTATTGAGTGAACGTGCCACCGCTTCCCGGATATGGACTTTGCCATAATAACTTCCCCCGGAGTTTTTCGGTCCGTTTTCTATCACATGATCATCCACAACTGTGGATGGCGCATATAACCCGGATTCAAATCCGGGAGTATAGTCAATCAATGGCTTAATGGCACTACCGGACTGTCTCGCGGACAGGTAAGCGCGGTTATAGGAATCCTTCGTACCCCGTCCTCCGACGATAGCCACCACATAATTCGTCGAATTATCTACGCACACCGCCGCACCCTGCAGTGCATACTTGGTACGCTCTTTATTTTTCTCGGTACTAAATGCCAGTCCGGCATTTACGGATTTTTGTAATTTCTTTTGTTTATTCATATCGATGGAAGTATACAGTTTATATCCACCGGAACGGATCTCATTACTCTTCTCACTATACGCATTATTATAGCGGGTCTGATATTTCTCATAATCATCCTTGTCCTTATAGGTATACTGAAATACAAACCCATCTTTTTCCATCAATGCCAGTGCCGCACAATGGATCGCGTAGCTGACCACATATCCCTCGTTTGTTCCCTCAGAAGTCAACTGGACTACTTCA
>JAUNIU010000286.1 GCA_030523265.1 Eubacteriales bacterium
AAACAGCGTTTATCCCGATAGGTTTGTGCAAAGGCCGGAACTTCCTGTAAAATGTTAGTCTCTGTTGCCTCTTTGTGAGAAAGCAGGGACGGGAGAAAGATACCCTGCTTTCGGATATAACAGGTGGCAGAGGTGGCTTTTTTGCGGTGGGAGGGTTCCACAAAGGAGGCAATACTTTTATGCACCGCCTGATCTTCCGATGGAAGATAATAATAGTCTTTTGGATTTGGCAGAAAATATTTTAGTTCGGCAGATACCATCTGTACATGGAGACATCCGGTATCAGCATCCAGCTCCAGATGACATTTTTCCGGAAGTGTCCATGTGCAATCTGCATCTTTGGTGACAGGATAGCTGGTGGATACAGACACAGACTTGGGTAATCCCGCATGGTGCCGAAAATATATATCTATGTGGGAGGGTGCCTCCTCGTCAGAGGAGTGTATCTTGATCTCTGTGACCTGAAGCTGTTGTTCCAGAGCAGGAGTGACCTCAAATAAATGGCGGTAATGCAGCATCCTGCAGACGGTCAGCATACCTTCCATATCATCGTGATTGTGCAATAATAAAAAATGTTCTAATTCTTCCGCGTGTTCCGGATGGAGCAATCGGTCCTGCATATACTGACTGTAGACAGGGATCAGGTCTCCGCCGCTATATGTGTCCTCCCGGACACAGCCAAGCCAGCGTTCCAGATCGGTTTGTCCGGCTTTTGGGATTCCTAATTTCTTTTTGAGAGGGCGGATATTGGTTAAAAGATCGATGGAATATTCCCCGCTGGTGTCCTGTAGTATGGATCTGTTGTGTTCGGACAGTTCTATGTGATATTTCCCGCATTTCTGTAATATATAAGGAATATCAAAGGTTTTGCCATTGAAATGATAAAGATACGTATACTGTTCCAGTGTTTCCAAAAACTGCAGGATCATGGCGGCTTCATCCCGGTATGTATTGGCGAACCACTGGGTCATTTCCCAACGGCTGTTTTTGGGGTTATAGATCAGACTGCCGATGAGATACAGAGAGGAAGCGCGCGGAGACAGACCTGTGGTTTCGATATCAAAAAATATACACTGTTCTAAGGGATGTCCCAAGGTGGCAGTGTCTGTCCTGGTAGTGATTGTATTTTGGATGGTTTTCATACGATTATCCTTTCGGTGTTTTGTCATTCCTCCACAGTATAACAGATATTTGAGTTTTTTGCTTGTATAGAGTATACTAATGTGTTGAGAGACGAAAGATGTCATAGTTTGGGAAATAGTATAGAGACCGGAGGTTCGTGCTGCATGGAAAAATTATTTGATTCAGATAGCAGTTATGAGAAATGGGCGCGGAAGGAAAAAGAAAAGGGAAAAGATTTATTTTATAAAAAATCAGAACGTAAATATCTCAGAGGTCTAAAAGGGCGGGTTCAAAATAATCTGAGTGGGTATTTGCGAATTGCATTAACGGCATTTATTTTTCTGATTCAGTGTGTTTTAATCATATTGTTGCCAAGCTGGTTGCAAAATTCCACGGTATATTTTTATTTTATACTGGAATTAGTCGCCGTGATAGCCGTGGTGACACTGGTCAACCGTAACCAGAGTCCTGCATTTCAGTTGGCATGGATATCCATGGCTCTGATCTTGCCAATCAGTGGATTTGTCATGTATTATTTATGGGGGCGTTCCGGTGGCAGCAAGGCACGCAATAATCGATATATTCGTCAACAGATTTCTTATGGCAATCAATTTCTGGTACATGATGAGGAAAATTATCAAAAATTTTTGCAGGATAATCCTGTGGCTGGCCGGATGGTGAAATTCATGGAGGAAGAAAACTTTCCATTATCAGCCGGTAATGAAGTCAAATATTATGCCATGGGGGAGGATGCCTTTGAGGATATCTTTGCTGCGTTGGAAAATGCAAAGGACTTTATTCTGATTGATTTCTTTATCGTAGCAGAGGGGGCACTCTGGGATCAGATGCACAAGATTCTCAAACGGAAATGTCAGGAAGGGGTGGAGATCAAATTTCTCTATGATGATTTTGGAACTGCCATCCGTACACGGAAGTATTTCCGGCATATTTTGCAGGAAGAGGGTATGGAAGTGCGGGTGTTTAATCCCATTCACAGATATACGGGTGATTTGTATGTCAACTATCGATCCCATCAGAAGATTATTGTGGTGGATGGCAAGGAAGGGTTTACCGGCGGGTTTAATCTGGCGGATGAATATGCCAATCTGATCGAACGGTTTGGTGTGTGGAAGGATACGGGGGTACGCGTGCGCGGAGAGGCGGTCTGGGGCCTTACGGTGGTGTTCCTGCAGATGTGGGATTCCTGTGATCATACGAAAGATCATGTGGATTATCTGCGATACCGGAAAATGCCGGGAGAGTCTATAGTCAATCCAGATGCGGGGGAAACCATTTGTCATGTGATATCGGATGGACCGGCGAATCAGCCACGGAATTTGATTGAGGGAATTTATAATCAGATGATTATGTATTCGGATCA
>JAUNIU010000041.1 GCA_030523265.1 Eubacteriales bacterium
CGTCTTCTTCACGGAGATGAAAGATACATTCTTTGGCAAATATCCGAAAGACACTGCATATGTAGTATCAACATTTTTCTCTGCACTATTTAACTGTGGCTCCACCATCAGATAATAAGTTCCTTTGTTCAGTTCCATAAACTTTTCCATGATCGGATCATCAAATCCGATCACCACAGCTTCACCAATGGCTTTCGTCCCCTGCGCATTGGCATAGAGTGTCAACTTAACAGAGTTATTATCCCAGTCACGTATCATACCCTCTTCTCCACGGAAAATAGCACTATAATTAATGCGGTAATATCCATCTTCCGGGCATACAATTTTATGCATAGTGCTGGATACGGTATCCAAAGCACCAGCCTCTGCCTTAAAAGTTCCACTGACCATACCTGTGGAAGCATCCACTGCTTTTGTATCCAAGGCAGAATATTTGTCCAATTTGAGCGCGGTGGTTCCTTCGCCCTCTGCTGCATTTGCAGTCGCACCCACTAAAAATACAGTAAGAAGTGCTGCCATAAAGGTCATGATATACCTTGTCACTGTCCGCTTTTTGTCTCTCTTTTTCATAAATCCTCTCCTTTTTTCATTTTATTTTGCTACAAGCGTAGTCCTTACCGAAACTGATTAAGTCTCTACGGAAATAATACACTAATTATCCTATCTATGCAAGTAGTAATAGCTTTTTAATTATTCACCGCATGATGCACTTCCTCGGTACTGGCTGTCAGCGGCAGGAATGTATACCCGTGCTTCTTCCCATATTTTATGATCCGGTCTAAAGCATTGATGGTCTTATCGTTTTTATCAAAGTCATGCATCAGCACTACACTGGCATGACTGGTGGATAACTCGCTTTTAAAATTACGGAATACCTCTTTGGCATTCTTAGCTCCTCCGGCATCTCCCGATGAAACATTCCAGTCAAAGTAATGATACCCCCAGTCATCCAATTCCTGTGTTAATTTGGTCATGATTCCGGGATTATAGTCACTGACCGTATTGGAACTGCCACCCGGAAAACGGGTCAGGGTACACCATACACCAAATTTATTAAAAAACAGATCCCGTAACTTATCCAGATTTTCGTGATATATCTCTTCCGATACATATATTTCATCATACTTATGCTTATAGCCATGCATCGCCAAGGTATGCCCCTCTGCCAGCACCCGCTCTGTCAGATCAAAATCCTTTTTGGCGGGCTTCAGTTCAAAGAAAGTGGCTTTGACATCATTTGCCTTGAGTATATCTAAAATCTTAGGAGTGGAATACCGGTTCGGACCATCGTCAAAGGTTAAATAGATCGCCTTATCAATTTTTTCCGTAACTGTCACCTCACAGCGATATGTTCCGGCATCCGATGTACCCGTGACGACAGCTGTACCAATTCCCTTGGCTTTGATGATTCCCTTTTTGGTTACTTTGGCAACCCTTTCATCTGTCGATGTCCATGTGTATTCGGCAGGTTTTGCCTTACTGCTAAACTGAATATTCAGCTTTTCCCCTTTCATCATGCCAAACACAGGGTATACCATCCCTCTCTTACGGACTTTAACCTTTGTCTGATAACTGGTATCACCCGCTGTCGTGGTCACTGTGGTCTCTCCATGTGCCACTCCAAAGACCGAACCATCCTCCAATACTTTCACGACAGTTTCATCTGCACTGGTTACCTGATAGTCCTGTCCGTCCGCGCGAAGCTCTGTACCCAGATCCTTCGTCTCGCTCAGGGAAATAGTCTGGGTATCCGGTAACTGAATCGCAGCCTCCGTCGTCTCTGCTGCCGCTTCCTCGGAAACGGAGGGATCTGATATGCTTGTTTTCGCTTTTTTAATGGTGGGATTGTTGCATCCTGCCAACGACAATAATAGGACAGATACTATGCCTGCGGCCATTAATTTTCTTGTTTTATCGATCTGTATTTTTCTCATACTCTGATACCAAGCTTCAAAAATTTTTCATTTGAAGCACAAACACAAGGGGATATATCTATGTGTTTGCAAATAAATCCTTTCTTTTATTTTAGACGGTCAAAACATGTGATGCCTTGTCACACAATGCCTCCAATTGATCATAAGTTTCCACCTGATTGACTTCTCTGCGGATCGCTGCCGAATGTGAATATCCCGCCGTATACCATGCCACATGCTTGCGCATTTCCCGCATTCCCATCTGTTCTCCCTTAAATTCCATCTGCAGCTTGCCATGCCGCAAAATCATCTCTAACACCTCTGCCACCGACGGCTTCGGAGGCACGATGCCTGTCTCCAGATATTCTTTTGTCTGTGCAAATATCCATGGATTTCCTCTGGCGCCCCTGGCAAGCATCAGGCCTTCACAGCCTGTGATCTTTTGACACCTTAGCGCGTCCTCCGGTGTAAAAATGTCGCCGCTGGCAATCACCGGGATAGACACCGCCTCCCGCACCTGTGCGATCACATCCCAGTCCGCTTCTCCGCCATAATACTGCTCTCTGGTTCTGCCATGTACCGCCACCGCTGCTGCCCCGTTATCCTCCATTATTTTGGCAAATTCCACCGCATTGATCTGATTTGCTGCAAATCCTTTGCGAAACTTGACCGTCACGGGTTTCTGAATAGCCTGGGATACCGCCCGGACGATCCGCCCTGCCAAAGCAGGATCTTTCATCAGCGCAGAACCCTCTCCATTGTTTACGACTTTCGGCACCGGACATCCCATGTTGATATCCAGTATATCAAAATTGCGGTCTTCGATGCGCTTCGCCATCTCTGCCATCAATTCCGGTTCTGATCCAAAAAGCTGTAATGCCACCGGACGTTCTTCCTCCCGTATCGTCCAAAGCTTTTCTGTATTTTTATTGTGATAATAAATTCCCTTGGCACTGATCATCTCGGTATAGACCATATCCGCTCCCTGCTCTTTGCATAACAAACGAAACGGCAGGTCTGTCACGCCTGCCATTGGTCCCAGAATCAGATTCCCCGGTATCCGCACCTCACCGATATAAAAGCTGCTCATATACTACCCTCATTCTTCCTCCACCGACTATCGTTTTTGTTTCTGATAGATTAATTGTAATCCCTTTAATGTCAGATCACTGTCATATACCTGTATCTCATTGGTATTCTCAGCAATAATCTTACCCAGTCCTCCGGTAGCCACCACCTTGACCTCTGTCAAACCGGACTCCGCTTTAAGCTTACGAATGATATACTCCGATTGCCCGATGGTACCATAAAACAGTCCAGCCTGCATGGAAGAAACCGTCTCCTTCGCGATCACCATACCGGGACTTTTGATCTCAATTTCCGGTAAATTCGCGGTATTATTCCACAGGGCATTGGCTGAGATACGGATGCCCGGACTAATGACACCACCCAGGAACACACCGTCCGCTGTCACCAGATCATAAGTGGTAGCCGTACCAAAATCCACCACAATGATGGGTCCACCATACTGTTCATAGGCACTCACTGCATCCACAATACGATCCGGCCCGATCTCCTTTGGATTCACTGTCTCAATGCGAATCCCTGTCTTGGTTCCGGCACCTACCACCACCGGATGACACCCCAGATACTTGATAATGCCACTGGTAAAAGAATACATCATTTTTGGCACCACCGAAGCAATGATAACTTCTGTAATCTCACTTGGCGAATATCCTTTTTGTTCTAAAATATTGCAGATCAATTCTCCATACTCATCTGAACTTCTCGGCACCTTCACCGTCACACGAAATCTTGTGGTCAGTTCACTTCCACGAAACACTCCAAAAGTAATATCGGTATTCCCCACATCCACTGCTAATAACATGACTATATTTCTCCTTCCAGATAATCACAGATGTCTTCCCCCAACATCACCGCACGATAATAGAGTTCCAAAGACTCTAACAATTCCCGTTTCTCCGATTGAAGCTGTTTGATCTTTAACACGCTGCCGATCTCGTCAAAGAAAAAGTCATCCTCCTCTGAAGTCACATGGAAAAACAAATTTCCCTGTTCATCAAATTGTAACGTCAGCACACCGCCTATATCTGCCGTATATAATACACACATAATTTGCAGTTCCTCTTTGATCGGCTCTGGCAAATTTTTGAAATTTTCATTTAAATAATATTTTTCTTCATATGCACTGGCAGCACACAAAATTAATGCGCCTTCCTTTGTATTCTCAGACATATCCATAGATCCCCCTGACTGATACTTCCCCAGACACCACCGCTTCACAATGTCCATCCATCTCTACTAATAAGGCACCCGTCTTATCGATCCCTCTGGCAATTCCTGTCTCAATCTCCGATGGATCGGCATCTTCCACCATGCCATGATAAATCTTTACCTGTTGATCCCGATTCGCCAGCATCTGATCGTATTCCTCCACAAATGCCCCCAGATCACCATCTGTCACATACCGCTCATAATATGCGCCAAACACATTGGCAAACCGGCCAATCAACGCCGCCCGGTCCACCCGCTTCCCGTTTTGCTGATATATCGATGTGGCTGTAGCGGTGATTTCCTCCGGGAAATGCATGGTATTGGCATTAATCCCTATCCCTGTCACAGCATAGTGAACATAGTTCACCTCAGAACTCATTTCGGTCAGGATACCGCAGATTTTCTTTCCATCCAAAATGATATCATTGGGCCATTTGATCCGGGAATCCACACCACAGATTTCCCGGATCGACCGATTCACTGCCAATGCCGCAATCAGCGTCAACCCCGGCACATGTACCGGTTCCAGCGCCGGGCGCAAAACCATGGACATCCATATCCCCACACCCGGTTCCGATGCCCAGCCGCGGCCTCTGCGTCCCCGCCCTGCAGTCTGCTCATCTGCCACCACCAGAGTGCCCTCCGGCTCTCCGGTCTCTGCTAATTGTTTCGCCCGCAGGTTGGTAGAATCGATGCAATCATAACATTCGATCCGCTTACAAAAACTCTCCGGTTCCAGATAGCTCTCAAGTTCCGGTCCATAGAGTTTGTCCGGTTTCGCGACAAGCCGGTATCCCTTATTGGATACCGACTCGATCTCATAACCATATTCCTTTAATTGCCCGATATTTTTCCAAACTGCCTGTCTGGTCACACCTAAGTGTTTACACAGGCTCTGGCCGGACACAAATTCTTCTCCGGCTTCCCTGAAAATCCTTAAAATCTGTTTTTTCATTAAGACCTCTCGCCTAACGTAGCCACCATCACCGCTTTGATGGTATGCATACGATTCTCTGCCTCATCAAAGACAACGGACTGCTCTGATTCAAATACCTCATCGGTGACTTCCAGTTCGCTTAATCCAAACTTTTCGTGCACTTTGCGCCCGATCCCTGTCTTTAAGTCATGAAATGCCGGCAGACAATGCATAAAGATCGCCTGGGAACCTGCATTATCCATCACTGCCTTGTTTACCTGATATGGCAATAAAGCATCAATACGTTCCTGCCACACCTCATCCGGTTCTCCCATGGATACCCATACATCCGTATAGATCACGTCTGCATCTCTGGTTCCAGTCTGGACATCTTCTGTCAAAGTAATAGAACCGCCGGATGCCTTTGCATATTCCTGGCACTGCTCTACCAGTGTTTGATCCGGAAAATATTCCTTGGAGGTACATGCAGTAAAATGCATCCCCATCTTGGCACAGGCTATCATCAGGGAATTTCCCATATTATAACGGGCATCCCCCATATATACCAGTTTCACACCCTCTAAGCGTCCCAGATGTTCCCGGATCGTCAGCAAATCTGCCAACATCTGGGTCGGATGGTATTCATTGGTCAGACCATTCCACACAGGTACACCGGCATACTTTGCCAGTTCCTCTACGATCTCCTGCTGAAATCCACGATACTCGATACCATCAAACATTCTGCCCAATACTCTTGCGGTATCTGGAATGCTTTCTTTCTTGCCAATCTGAGAACCCTGCGGGTCCAAATAGGTCACCCCCATCCCCATATCATGCGCTGCTACCTCAAAGGAGCAACGGGTACGGGTACTGGTTTTCTCAAAGATTAATGCAATGTTTTTCCCCTGGTAATCATTGACCGGAATCCCCTGCTTCTTCTTTGCCTTTAGATCCGCAGATAATTGCAACAGATATTCTATTTCTTCTTTGGTATAATCTTTTAATGTCAAAAAATGTCTTCCTGTCAAATTAACACTCATCGTCTATTATTTCTCCTTTGCGACTTCCACTACTGATTTCGCCAGACCTGCCATCCCCTGGATCTCAGATGGAATGATAATCTTGGTTGCCTGACCATCTGCCGCCTGCGCAAATGCCTCCAGACTCTTTAACTGAATCACTGCGTCACTGGCAGAAGCCTCATTTAACATACGGATACCATCTGCATTGGCCTGCTGTACCGCTTTGATCGCCTGTGCCTGACCTTCTGCTTCACGGATCATAGCTTCTTTCTTCGCCTCTGCGCGCATGATCGCTGCCTGCTTCTCTGCCTCTGCATCTAAGATGGCAGCCTCTTTATTACCCTGTGCCACCAAGATCGCAGATTCCTTCTCACCCTGCGAACGCAGAATCGCTTCACGCTTCTCGCGCTCTGCCTTCATCTGACGCTCCATGGCATCCTGAATCTCCTTTGGCGGAATGATATTCTTTAACTCTACACGGTTTACCTTGATTCCCCATGGATCTGTGGCTTCATCCAGAGATGCACGCATCTTGGTATTGATGGTCTCACGGGATGTCAAAGTCTCATCCAACTCCAAATCACCAATGATATTACGCAGTGTAGTCGCACTGAGATTTTCAATGGCTACAATCGGATTATCCACACCATAAGCATAGAGCTTAGGATCCGTAATCTGATAAAAAATTACAGTATCAATACGCATCGTAACGTTATCCTTGGTAATCACCGGCTGTGGCGGGAAATCCACCACCTGCTCTTTTAAGATCACACGTCTGGCAATCTTATCAATAAAAGGAACTTTGAAATGGATACCCACATCCCAAGTCGCCTGATAACCTCCTAAACGCTCTACAACATATGCCTTTGCCTGTGGTACAATATTCACACAGGATGCAAATACGATCACTACGATCACTACTAAAATAATAAATGGCCACATCTTAATTACACCTTTTCCTTTCTTTTGCTACGATTCTGTTTCCACTTCTTTCACAAAAACCTTAACGCCTTCTACACGGCAAATCTCCACACGCGCTCCGGATGCTATCGTCACCTCATCCGTCTCACTTCTGGCCGTCCACTCGACTCCATTTAACAGAACCGTACCCGTCTGATTGAAGTTATCGATCGCCACGGTCACCTTGGCTTCTTTCCCAATCATACTGTTGACATTGGTCTGTTCACGATCGGCATTAAAATAGCGTTCTGCCACTGGTCTGGTAAAGATCAATAAAATCAATGACACCAGTAAAAACAGGATGATCTGCACCAGAATCGGTGCATGCAATATCGCCGCCACGAAACCAACCAATGCACCTCCGGCAAACCAGATCGTCGTCAATCCCAGTGTGATGATCTCGATCACCAGAAATACCACTAATACAACCAGCCAATAAAATGGTTCCATGCAACTCCCTCCTTCTATCCGTAATTGATAGCATTATAGAATATTTTCACTGTTTTTTCAACCCATAGCATTATTTGGTGAGATTTCTCCGTTCCTGTCGCTGCATCTCATACATTACGATGGCAGCAGAGATGGCAGCATTGAGGGATTCCAATTGACCTTCCATCGGGATACGGATGCGCTTTGTCACAGACTGAAAGACTGTCTCCGAAATACCATTCGCTTCATTGCCAATGACCACAGCAGCTCCGGCTGTGTAATCCGGTTCGTCATATGCCACACTACCCTCCATGGCTGTCCCATAGACCTCATATCCCATATTCCGAATCTGCCTGGCGACTTCCGCCAAATCTTCCACATAACAGTATGGCACACGGAAGATGGCCCCCATGGTGGAACGAACCACTTTGGGATTAAACAGATCGACGCTTCCTTTGCTCAAAAGGACACCTGACATCCCTGCCCCTTCTGCGGTACGCATGACGGTCCCCAGATTTCCCGGGTCACGCAGATCGTCCAACAAAAGGAAGCGATGCTTCTCCTGCTGCAAAATATTCTCCATATCGTATGTGGGCAGAGTCACCGTCCCTAAGATTCCCTGTGGTGTCACAGTCTCAGAGATCTGTTTCAGCACTTGATCCGAGACAATCTCATATTCATAGGTGTTTACCAAGGCAGAAAGTATCTGTGATATCTCCTGATATTTTCCTTCGGAAATATACATCTTCTGAAGTTTACCATGGTACGCTGCCTCCTGCACCATTTTGATTCCCTCCACCACAAAAGTTTGCTGCTTACGCCGATATCGTGCCTGTTTCTGTAATTTTATGACTTCTTTGATCTGTCCATTGGATTCACTGCTAATCATAGTAGTTCCCCTTTTATTTCTTGCGTTTCCGCATTTTTAATTTTATTATAACTGTTTTATTTATATTGTTTCACCAGCCATTTTCCCATTCTGGATAAATCCGCTGTCCGAAAACCACTGGTTCTCTTGCATCCGG
Organism: Eubacteriales bacterium; assembly: GCA_030523265.1. Taxonomy (GTDB): domain Bacteria; phylum Bacillota; class Clostridia; order Lachnospirales; family Lachnospiraceae; genus Butyribacter. The sequence continues at coordinate 8,561 of JAUNIU010000041.1, forward strand.
GCTTTAATAAAGATGCCGATTCCTGCTTATTGCTTAAACTCCAACAGCAGTAACTGATCTTATTTTGATTCATCAGTTTCATCCACTGTTTCGCCGATTGAAAATCATAGCTGCCATTGCCGCTGGAATCACAGGCACTAAATTCACTGCAAAATAACGGCAGTCCCTTTGCTATCGCAGTCTTTACTTTTTCACGTAAATAATCTCCATGGGTAGCCGCATAAAAGTGAAAGGCATACATGATATTCTTTCCCTTCAGTGGTGACATGGCTGCCACATCCACATCCTGACTCCAGGTGGGAGTTCCCACGATAATGATTGCGTTTTTATTGTATTTTCGGATCTCTTTGATGACGGTTTTCGCATAGCTTTTAATCGTCTTCCAATCCGTTCCTCCATTTGGCTCATTGCAGATTTCATAAAGAACATTGCCGTATTTCTTATATTTCTTCGCCACTTTCTTAAAAAACGCCTTTGCTTCCTTTTGATGCGTCTTGGGGGAACCATCATTCAAAATATGCCAGTCAATGATCACATACATGCCCAGTTTTTTGCCTGCCTTCACTGCGGTATCAATGGTTTTCAACAACTTCTTGCGGCTGGCGGCATCGGTGACACAGTACCCATTATAATCTTCCGTATACATAGCTACCCGAAAACAGTTGACTCCCCATTCATCCCGCAGATTCTGCAGTGCCTTGGCATTGACATATGGTTCTCCCACATCCCAGTTAATCCCATGACTGGAGATCCCCTTTAGCTGTATCGCCTTTCCGTTTTTGTCTACTAATTTGCTTCCTTTGACTTTTAATTTCCCGTGTTTGCCATATGCAGTTTGACTGTATGCCACGGACCTGGTGCGTCCCGTTAATTTCACTGCGGCACTGACGCGGATTGCTCTGCCATCCAGAGTAATGCCTGCCAAAATCAACACCAATGCCAACAGGAAACAGATTCCTCTTCGTGCTAGTCTTTTCATAAAACCCTCCATTCCATAGCGTAAATGCGTCAATGACCTCTGTGCTTCTCTTTTCGTTTCTGCTGTTTCAAATCGAACTGACGCTGTTTTTCGATTTCCCGCTGTTCCCGGCTGATCTGTCTGCGTTCTGTTTTCATTTCTTCCCGTTGCATCTGCAATGCCTGCTGTGACTTAGTTCCAATGCCGGAACTCTGTAATTGCTTTTTAGCCATGCGCTGCTTTCGCTTGGGATTGTCCGCAGTCTGCCGCCCTTCGGTTTCAACAGCTGGACTAAACTTAAGTCCACTGTAATATCTGAGGATAAAATCCAAAACTTCATAATCCTTTGGCTCTGCCCCGAATGTGACCTTGCACACCGACAGTTTCCCATCCGATAGCCATTCAAAGACTCCTACCCAGAAAGGCTCCTCGAAAAATACCGTCAACTTTACGCTCGTTTTGTCCATAGCGATCCCTCCTTAAAAAGTGTTATGGACAAAGAACGGACAACCCAGGAGGGCAGGTTACTTACCCTGTCATAACTGACAGGACGGCCGGGCTACCTACCGGCTCTGGCACATCTTTGGAAATGTGCGTTGCGTTTTTATCTTTGCCTTTTGTTAATCTATATGAAGCACGTAAGCGTGCGACATACCATCGTATCAGTATCCTTTGATTTCGTAAGCGGTATATTCATGCTCGAAACAATATCCCAGTTTCTCTGCCAATGCCACAGACCATCGGTTCTGTGCATCCCAACTAGGATATAACCCACGCTCCAGACATTCCAGTATCAGTCTGGCTCCACATGCAGTTGCCAGACCTTGCCGCCGATACTCCTCTTTGGTGTCTATCTCAATTTCGATGCCACCTTGGTAACTGCTGTACGAGGACGCTCCCGAAACCGGTGTGCCATCTCTAAGCGCAACTACACCAAGACCGATCTTCTTATATTCATCATAGTCGGTATAGGATGACACAAAATCTCTGCTCCAGTCCTGCATCCTGCAATAGTCATATATTTCCCGGTCAATCCTACGTAATGTAAATTCATCTTTGATCGTTTCTGCAAAAGCACTTAGTTTCTCCCGATCAAACAGATCCGGTTCTTTCTTAAAAGCAAAACGGCTGACCTTTTTTGCCTCCTTTCCATAAACAGCTTTTATGAAAGAAAACCAATCTGACGAGAGAGCTGTCATGATGATGAAATCTTGATTACACCATTCCGGCTTATAAGACACCAATTCCAGATTGGGGATTCCCGCAAAGAAGCAAAAGTCTCCCAGTATCGCCATTGCCGATCTCGGATGAACAAGTGAGTCAGCATACAAATGCCCCATCACACCCTGTATGCAAGACCAAACCATGGTCTCTTGCCAATCTGCAAATATCTCCTTTATTTCTTTTGTCCCTTTTACCTGGTATATCATGGTTCTACCTCATTTTTAGAATTTGACTAACTCAAATCTTCTAAAAAAAACTTAATATGGCTGTTCACTGTTTCCGGATTATCCACATTGGAATTATGCGCGGCGTTTGGAATCCAAATCAGTTTATTGCCTGTTCTCCTTGCCCACTCTTTGTTGTATGACCTGACTTTTCCCGTGTTATCTTTCTCACCAACCAAAAGAACCACTGGACAAGATATCCGTAATTCACAATTATCTTTCAGAAAACCAGCATAACCTATGCCCATCAAATGACATAATTCCCGCTTCCCATAAATTTCGATCATTTGAAGCATATTCTTTTGTCCGTATTCCGTGACGGCAACCTGCTTTGCTATAGACTTTTTGAGTAGATTATCCGGGAACAAATTTGACATCCACTCTATCTGTCTTAACCACCAAGTATCGGATTTTGAATAGTAGTCTCCAAAAGGACAGGTATCTATCGCCACGAATCCCTTTACAATTTCAGGATAACGCTGTATAAAGGATTGTGCAATAAAACCTCCCATTGACTGTCCAATCAAAATCACCTTAGAAACACCACACTTATCTATGATCTGATACATTGCATTCGCGGCACTCTCATAGGAAAATGCAGAATATGGTCTGGATTCCCCATGCGCAGGGGCATCCCATGTAATTATATTGAAGTCTCTTTCAAAATAAAAAAACTGCTGTTCAAACATGGTATGATCTGCAGTCATGCCATGAAGAAAGAAAAGCGTATCCTTGTCCGAAACAAAATTATCCGAAATCCAATATGCGATTTTCCCATATAAATCCTCAATCTGTTTTTTTATCATCTCATGGTACTCCCTATTTTCAATTTTTATATGCGAACCTGATATTCACCATCTACTTCTGAAATACCAAAATGTATCCTGATTACATGATAATTATAACAGTTTCATCCTTTCCAGAAAAGCATTTCTTTACAAACAGCAGAAGTCTTGCTGTCGTCAATACGCAAATCTAAAATCCAGTCCGTTTTTTCTCAAAAACAGACTGGATTTTGGTGATTTTTATTAAAATTTACAAACCGCATATTCACAGGATATCCCGTGTTTTCGATTTCCCTACCCCTCTTCATTTAACTTCGCTGTTTGGTCGGCGGCTATGTCGGTGCGTGGCTTTTTTATAGGGTGTGTACATACATTGCTTTGTATAAATTGGGGCTATACGCATATGCAGCCTCACTTTAATACCTCGTTTATAAATCTTGTTGCTCCAATAAATGTTTTAATTTTTTATCAAAAGTCTTTATTTCATATCCCTTTACTCTATTGTATGCATATAATATACAATCCACAAAATCCAGATTGTGTTCCGCATAAGTATTCAAGCCAGTTTTTACTACCTCCGTTTCGGTTATCTCAACCTCCGACAAAAAATCCAACAAACTTGACTTTATTTCTTCACGACCTATGGAATAAACCCCTTTTAGTACATATACAACCTCTGCAAGAACTTCGATTGTTACCCATACAGTATCTTCTCTGATAATCTTTTCCGCCTCATCTGCCATCTTTGCATTATCATTGAGCAAATAGCGTAAAATCATATTCGCATCAAGCATTCTCATACTTTTCTACCACCGCCTTTTCCCACGCAGAATCTTCCTCTTTCAGTAACTCGGGATTTGCATACTCTGCCAATGAGCCTCTGGCAGAATGAATCTTATTTTCTGGTGTTTCTTCTATAAACTCATCCAATATTGTAATAACCAATTTTTGATTTTTCTTTGCCTGAATCTTTTCCAATGTCTGCACAGAATTCCCATCATAATAACCTTGTAATGCCAACATACAAACACCTTCTTTCTTATTTCTTTTAATATACATAGTATAACTCAAAAAGCAGATATTGTACATCACAAATCCGAATCACTTGAATTTAAGTCAGCATCTTCCTGTTCTGTTACAATTACATCATAATGTCATACCCCATAATCCTTCCTGATATCAGCAAATGCCTTTTTGGCTGGTTTCATCTTTCCATTCAGCATATCGACATACCCCTTTTCCAACTCCCTGCTCATCTGCTCCTCTGTCAGCTTTGCGGCACTGACTGGCTGAACCGATATGATGCCATTGGATGCAAAAATACCCAGATCAGACAGAATACTCTCAGCCTTTTCCTTGACCTCTGGCTCAATTCTTGCATATAAGTTTGCTGTCTTTGCCATAATAACAGCCCCCTTTCACTTCTCCATTTTCCATCTTTTGTGATAATCATTTTTTCTTTTCACCTATACAAAATTCACTCAACGTTCTTTTCACGTTCCTATTCTGCTTTTGAACACAAAAACAGACGGCAAAATACACAAAGTAAAATAGTCTCCTTATTGCCGCAGATAGGGCAATATAGCCATTTATTTTGCATAGCATCGTCCAATCATTCAATCATTATTTCTTTGATTGAAATTTTTTTTATTCTGTCAGAATATACAAACATCAGGATTTCGTAAACTATAATAAAAGTGACAAGTGAAATAAGCATGGCAGGAACATCAAACTCATAAACAGGAACGCCGTCAACATCTTTAAATACAATATCAACCATAATCCGAAGCAATGTATACTGATATATTGTTCCGATAACAAAACCTATATAGGATATTGGTCTATACCCGCCAAGAATTGCCTTGCAGCATTCTTTCTGTGAATAGCCAAAAACCCTCATCATAGCGATTGCCTTGGTATTTCCGTTAATTACTGTCGTGATAGCAAGAAATAATGTAGTAAACGCCAAAACAAGACCAATCATAAGCATCATTGCTCCCATCATTTCACTTGACAAATCTTTCATACTGAACGACATCTGCGTCATAGCAGAATAACAAAACGAAGCAAAAATAATAAAAAACACAAGCACTTTTTTAGATTTCAAGGTATTCTTTTTTAAGTCCTCTATAAATGAAAGCTCTCTGCTTTTTTCAGTTCTGTGTTTGGTCGGTTTAGCTGTAACTTGCAGGTTATCTTTCAGAAGCAGTAATACCGGCGTATGTAATTTATACCAAGCGTAGCCAATCGCAAGCACCGAAAAAAATATAGTTGGCAATACTACGAAATAAAGAAAAATAGTCGGATGAAAGTGTACAGTTATCTCTGGAAGCATTTTATCTTCATTTTGAAGCGCATAAAACTTTGGCATTAAAAGAAATGCTCCACCGAAACCTATCACGGTTCCAATAAACGCACTGATTCCAAATATCCAGAAATTTTTTGCTATTTTTAAGTTTGAATAACCCAAAGCCTTTAATATACCAAGTTCCTTTTTGTGTTCATCAATATAATGCTTGATATAAAACATTAGCATAACAACTGAAGTTATTAACAGACAACCGCCGCTCACAAAGCAAACAACTTTTGCTGTCGATACCTGTGCGTTGTAAAAAAACATAGACAATTCCGATGTTATTTCACTCTTAATTGACTGGATGTCCAAATAAAAGTTCAAGAACATTGTACATACCAGTACAGCGCAGCAGGAGATAATAGAAATCCCAATGAGCTTTGAAGCATTTTTTAACCCAATAAGCATATCATCACCATCCAATCTCGTAAGCGGTCTTTTGAACTTTGTTTTGATAAATATCCGATATTTTGCCGCTGTTCATTTTGATGACCGTTTTCGCCATTTCCGCAATATTCAAATTGTGTGTTACCATTACAATCGTAAATCCATACTTGTTTTTTAACTTGCAGATATAATCCAGCACCTGTCTTCCTGTCAACTCATCTAATGCGCCTGTCGGCTCATCGAGAAATAGTACCTTGGGTTTTTTCGCCAATGCTCTTGCAACAGAAACCCTTTGCTGTTCACCGCCTGAAAGTTCACTCGGATATTTGTGTAGTTTTTCTCCAAGCCCAACCGCTTCGATGATTTCCTTATAATCTTTATTGCCCGCTAAATCTGCTCCCATTTTTACATTTTTGTCAACATCCATGTTTGGCAGCAAATAATACTGCTGAAAAATAAACCCTATATTTTTCTTACGGAATGTAGTTAATTTATCATCAGAAAATGCAGTAATATCTACCCCACCATAAAACACTTTACCACTATCGGGGCGTTCAAGTCCTGAAATGATATTCAAAAAAGTAGACTTTCCCGATCCGGACGCACCGAGAATAACTACAAAATCTCCCTCTTTAATCTCAAGACTTATACTTTGTAAGACTTGAGATCGGCTCTCGCCGTTTCCATATGACTTTATTATATTCTTCACTTTAATCATGTTTTTTCACCCCTTTATATTTTGTAAAATACTTGTACATACCTCTGTAATCATCGAGCTAACTTCAGTACCTGTAAAGCGGCACATTTTGGTAGCACAAAGCGTTGCAATGCCGTGTGTATAGATCCAAAGATGATGATATAGCTTTTCAGCTAAAAATTTGTTTATTCCGTAGTCTTCTTGAATTGACAAGAGAATTTCATCATAACTTTCCTCTACCAATGGAAGCACACCCGTTAGATCAGGAATTTGCGATTGTTCGGTCATAAATAGAAGTTGAAAAAGTTTTGGTTCATTCACAGAAAAGAAAATGTATTGCATCCCTACACCCTTAAAAGGGTGTTCCTCCATTAAACCTTTCTTGACATATTCTTCTTTATACATCGTTTTTGCGGATTTAATCACGGCTTGCTGAACTTCATCCATATTATTGAATACGGTAAAAATCGGTCTCGCCGAACTACCGAGTTGCGTTCCTAATGCTCTGGAAGTTAAAGCTTCAATTCCATCTGTTTTAACAATATTTAATGCAGCTTCAATAATTTCATCTCTTGTGAATTTTGCTTTTGGCGGCATGGCTTTCTCCCTCTTTTCTAAATCATATGTTTTACATCATGTGATTTATTATAATAAAAATTATAGAAAAGTCAATAGGCGGCAGCTATTTCTCGCTGCCGCCTTTCTGCACTTATGCATAGATGATTTCCTTTTCTACAATCTCCTTGCAGTT
>JAUNIU010000042.1:0-3338 GCA_030523265.1 Eubacteriales bacterium
TTTACCATTTTAGAGATCCCTCCTAGTATATAATATCATTCTCGCTGATCATATCAGGATTTAAGATAATATGATCATAGGTTTCCAACCCATACTGCGTATCATTTTCCACAATGGTATATTCTTCGTTTTCATATAATTTGTCTATAATATTGAAAATGCAGTATCCATCATTGCAATTATAAACCCCCTCCAACTCTCTTGTATCATACAATGCAAAGGTCTCAGTGGAATCGGTTCCGGCTCCCACCGGCACCAGTATCGCACCGGGATCAAATAATTCCGCATCGATATATACATTATCCTGAGAGTCGATATAATAAACTTCTGTCTTGTAAAACGATTCCTCCGGCTGCCCATTTTTATCATAGGTACGCACAAACACACCGATTCCGCCGCCACCTTCCTCACTGCCCTGAGTTAAGTAGCTTTTTGGAAAGACATAACAACGTTTCTTCAGGATCGAGGTATTGGGTATTTTTAACCCTTTGGCATGGTTAAATTCGATCCGCACATCTATGTAGCGGGTATTTAAGTACCGTATCATATATTTATCAAAATCCAATTTTGCATAGGAGTTTCCTCCGGCGGAATAGGTAGACACCGGAACGGTCATTTGCAGATCATCCTTTTTCAAAGTGACATTGACCGAATCTTTTCCCTGAAATTTTTGAAGCTGTTTATCCGTCAGCGGAATCACGATGGACCAGTTTTCACTGCTAACCAGACGATAGACTCCGGCACCTGATTCGACCTTGTCCGATGTACGCAATTGATTCCATTGATCCTGCGGATTTTCAAAGATATCCGCAGTGACTTTCTCTGCAGACAGACTTTCCAGACCATCAGAACTCAAAGACACCACACCAGCCGCCTTGGCTTTTTTGATCTGAAAGGACTCATCCTTGTTCCCTTCCTCTTCTATAATCTGATTCAGGCGTTCTGTCAGATTTACCGTGGACATCTCCAACAGCGTATTGTCTAGATCATATCTAAAATCCTGAATAGATCGATAATCAGACAGGTCAAAATCTTCCCGAAATTCAGAGATACTACTGCGAATCTCCCGGCTATCTTCCTCAGAAATGGCGATCTCTCCGTTATCCAGTGCAGATAGCTTTTCGGAAATTGTACCCGATTTATCGATGGAATACACATTGGTTTTTACGCCCACTTTTGCACTGTCACCTACATAATAATTCACATATCCTTCCATATCCGTGGTCACCAATGATTCATCCCGTATAATGACGCCCCGTATGGTCTCATCATCCGCAATTTGATTTTCTGTCACTTCATAAATAGAGACATGTTCTCTGGTGACAGACTGAATAAACAGTACAATGAGATATACAGCAAATAAAGTTAAAAGGATACCCAGTCCGACTGAGTGCTTTTTCTTCATTTTGACAACCTTTTGGTTTTCGCCACGTCGACTCATGACTGTGCCTCCTTTTCAAAAAATTCCATAAAGTTTATTATAATCCTTTTCCTATCATTTGTCTAGTTTTCAAAGGTTTGAGTTTTCCCATATGACGTTTCCCATCTTGTTCACTTTTTGAAAAAAGAGAAAAAAAGGAATAATAAGACAAAAGAAGGACATAATGAATATATGCAAAAAATTTCATAAGGAGGAGAACCATGAAATCGTTAGATTATATTTTATTGACACTGGTCATCATCGGTGCGATCAACTGGGGGCTGATTGGCTTCCTGCAATTTGATTTGGTACGTGTCATTTTTGGTGATATGAGTTTACTTTCCCGTATTATTTACGCAGCGGTAGGAATCGGCGGATTATATGCGATCAGTTATTATGGCAGAATCCGCTCCCAGGCATAAGAAATTTTGAAAGGAATTTCCCATGCATTAAAAAAGTGTCAATCCATAGAATGGGACATTGACACTTTTTTTCGTTTATTCCTTGCTTTCTCCAGGAATATATTCCAATAATTTATTCATCTGTAGATAGAGACTTTCTGCCCCTTCCGCTTTTAATACTACGGAGATAAAATCCTCTTTTTGCTTATTCTGAGAGTACAGGATCAGACAGGAACCTGCCGCAGCAGTGGTACCGGTCTTTCCGCCAATCACAGTGATTCCTTTTGGTGCCGATGCCCGGCTGATCAAATACCGGTCTGTTGTCTGGAACGTCAACGTCTTCTTTTTGCCATCGGCATTTTGATAGGTAGCCTTATAGCTTGCCTGCTGAATAATATCCAGAAAAGTATCATATTGTAATAACTCGTGAAATACCAGATACAGATCATATGCGGTGGTATAGTGCTGTTTGTCGTGCAATCCATGGGGATTCACAAAATGACTGCCAGATGCTCCCAGATCCTGCATTTCCTGGTTCATCATCTCCGCAAATGCATCCACACTGCCCGCCACATGCTCGGCAATGGCGATGCCCGCATCATTCCCGGAATAAATCAGGAAGGAATATAATAACTGCTTTAATTTAATCTGGTCCCCCTCTTGAAAACCGCATAATTTGGCGCCATACTCCGTAATATTTGCCGCATTGTGGCTGATGGTTACCGTATCCTCCAGATTTGCATATTTTAACGTCACCAGTGCAGTGACGATCTTGGTGATGCTGGCCGGATACATTTTTTTATAAATATTTTTGGAAAAAAGCATCGTGTCTGTGGTATCATTCACAATCAGGGATGCGCCCGCAGTCATGACACTGTCACTATCCTTTGGCGACTGTGCGTTTTGCGGAATCACACAAACGTCCTGCGACAGATAATCCAACGTATACTCTGTATGCTTTGTCTCTGTTTTATCTGATGAGACTGCCAGATTCGGCAACTGCGGCCGTTCGTTCATCAGACTGCTCTGTCCGGAACCACATCCGGTGAGAACCATGCCCATCATACATACCATGGCGATTCCCCGGCCTGTTTTCTTAAATAATGTATTCATGCTAACTCCATTCCAATGTACTATGATATGCCCTCTTTTTTCAGTATTTCACGCCACTCCAGATCACCACGGTCCAATGCCTTGATTAACAGCTCCGCCGTCGCCAGATTCGTGGCAAAAGGAATATTGTATGTATCACAAAGATGAATTACATTATTCACATCTGGCTCATGGGATTTCGGTGACAAAGGATCTCGCAGAAAAATCACCATATCAATTTCATTATGCTCAATCTGGGATGCCAGCTGCTGTTCTCCCCCCAGATGTCCTGCCAGGTACTTGTGAATCGTCAGATTTGTCACTTCTTCAATCAAACGTCCGGTTGTCCCTGTGGCATAAATATCATGTTTGCTCAAAATTCCCCGATAAGCTATCGTAAAATTCTGCATCAGGATTTTTTTGGC
>JAUNIU010000042.1:3348-15864 GCA_030523265.1 Eubacteriales bacterium
TTCACTGATTTTTCTATCGTAATATTAAAATGATACCAGGACCTTCTCCAATATCCTGTTACAATTCTAAATCCATATCAATATCCCGCTCTGCATCGCTGCCATATACATTACGCATCGTAAATCCACCTTTGCTGGACTTGGCGGGCTGTATCCCAATATTCATAATCAATCCGATTCCGATCATCGACGAAATCATCGAACTAAGTCCATTGCTCAAAAACGGTAATGGAAGTCCTGTGTTTGGGAAAATCAGCGTTGCCACGCTAATATTGGTAAACACCTGAAACATAAACATAGATGCCACGCCCAATGCAATCATTTTCCCCAGATAATCCTGTGACTTTCTGGCAACGGTAATGCACTTAAAAATCACAATCGCCAACAATATTAAAATCAGACAACAACCCAGAAAACCAAACTCTTCCCCAATCACGGACCAGATAAAATCACTCTCCCGGACACCTACGTTGGTGTAATCTCTGGCGGCATCTTTGCCTCCCCCATCCTGTAGGAATTTACCATACAACTTACCGGAAGCAATGGAACGGATCGAACGGTTCTGCTGATAAGTCCAACGCTCGTCCACATCCGTCTCTGGATGTAACCATGCCATGATACGCAGATAATGGTAATCTTTGGGATCGCGGAAAATCAGATTGCCCGGCTGCTGAATATACCAAAATCCTATCAATCCCACCGGTATCCCCAATAATATTACCGGAACCAGAATACGATAGGAAATTCCCGCCATAAATATCATACAGACTAAAATGAATACCGATACCAACGCAGATGATAAATCCGGCTGTTTGGCAATCAATACCACAGGAACCAGCGTTACCAGCACCATGGGAATCATATTGATAATCTGTCGGTTTTTGTTCTGAATCCTGGCAAACATCGTCGCCAGCGTCAGGATCAAAATGATTTTCATCAGCTCACTGGGCTGGAAGGTGATCCCTCCCAACTGAATCCAACGAGTGGCCTCGGTGGAATTGTTAGTTCCCAAAGGCGTATAGGTAGCTGCGGTCAAAGCAACTCCCAACAGATAATAAACGGCCACAAAGCGACATATAAAATGATAATCCATCAGGGACAAAAAAGCCACGATAACTAAACCCATGATCATACCAACAATCTGGTTTTTCATGTACATCATACCCTTGGCTTGTCCACCTGCCAGATATACGGAAAAAGCACTAATCAAACAAAGTACGATTACGACACACAGCAGGGAAACATTATATTGTTTCCAATCATATTGCTTTATACGATTTAACATTCAAATTACTTCCTAACTGGATCATTTCCGAAAATTGCGAGAACCCTTGATCGGAATATTGGCTAATACTACGTTTGCCGTTTCCGAATCCAACTCTGTTTTGGTCATTTTAATATCCAATCGATCGGTATCGATATCGACATATTTGGAAATAACCTCAATAATATCATTTTTCATCTGCTCCATCAGTTCCGGTGAGCACACGGCACGGTCAGAAGTGATCGCCACTTTCAGCCGGTTTTTCGCAATATCACTGCTATTCTCGGAGCTTTTGAAAAAACTAGAAAATATACTCATAACAATCCTCCATAATGCATGGAATGATAAACTTGTAAACCATTTAAGTTCATCCTCCCTGACCCGTATCTTATTTCTTGAAAATTGATTTCAGTTTTTGGAAGAAGCCTCTGGTTGCTTCCAGATCCAAATAAGGTACTTCTTCTCCGAGAATACGTTTGCAGACATTCATATAAGCCTGTCCCGCCATGCTTTCCGATCCCACCAGCGGTTCTCCCTGGTTTGTGGAGATAACGATCTGCTCGTCATCCGGTACAACACCGATCAGATCCACTGCCAAAATCTCTACCACATCATCACTGGACATCATATTTCCTTCTTTGACCATATCTGTGCGCAAACGATTGACAATCAAATGGGTGGAACCGATCTCGTTCGCCTCTAACAGACCAATGATCCGGTCCGCATCGCGTACGGCAGAAACCTCCGGTGTGGTCACCACCAATGCACGGTCTGCGCCGGCAATGGCGTTTTTAAATCCCTGCTCGATACCGGCAGGACAATCCATCAATATGTAGTCAAACTCTTCTCTCAACTCGTCTGCCAGCTTTTTCATCTGCTCCGGAGAAACAGCAGTTTTATCCTTGGTCTGTGCCGATGGCAGCAAATACAGGTTTGGATATCTCTTATCCTTGATCAAAGCCTGTTTGATACGGCAATTATTTTCCACCACATCCACCAGATTGTATACAATACGGTTCTCCAGACCCATGACCACGTCCAGATTACGTAATCCGATATCCGTATCGATCAAAACGACCTTCTTACCTAACATTGCTAATCCGGTACCGACATTCGCTGTGGTTGTGGTCTTACCAACACCACCTTTACCGGATGTAATTACGATAACTTCTCCCATGACTCGATTCCTCCTGTTAAATCTTCCAAGATATATTTGTGTTGCTCCGGATCTGATACAGATCTCAGCGACATAAAACACTCTAATCTTCACTATTGTACCAAAAAAAGAATTGGAAATCTATAGTAAATTCCGTAAAAATGTAGAAATCATAAACGGATATCTCCCATCACATCTTTATCCAATGGCTCAATGTAGATGTTGCCACTGTCCCAAAATGCAATTTTGGTCTCTTTGACTTTCTTTTTCTGTGGATGGTCCGGAGAGCGCGCAATGGTATCTGCTATGCGAATCTGCACCGGATCCATATCCAATGCCACCACAAACGCATTTACATTGCCATCGGCACCTGCATATACATTGCCCTTTAGTGAACCCAGTATAATGACATTCCCCTTGGAGATTACTTTCGCCCCTGCTTTGACATCGCCGATAATGATAATACTGGTCTCCACATCCAACACCTGACCGGAACGGAGATTTCCCTTAAAAAACTGCCCGGTGCTGTAATCCACGGCGGCAACCTCGCGTTCCATCGACTGCCGGAACGCATTTTCTAACGTATCATCCTCCTCTAAGATACATACGATGGAAAGCTTGCAATGCTCCTGAATAATATCGATCAGTTCAATTTTCTGCGGATCCGTCAACTCTTTTCCCTGAAAGGCAATGGCTTTTTCTGCTTCTCCCAGAAAACCAGCCGACTTCTCAAATTTTTCTGCCACTGCCTCTTTTAATTCCGTATATTCCGTATCCGCATCCAGAACCAGAATAATTCCGGATTTTGTCCCCTTAATTACTACTTTTTCTTTCATTTTAACCTCCATTCCGAAGCGTGTTACTCCCATTCCCTGATGTCCTAATCTGTATGGGTTGCGTCAGACTCCGGCATCTTGACCTTACCAGATACCTTCTTTTTGTTCTTACTAAAATAATATTTATATACATCTCTGGCAGTCTGTGCTGCGTTATGAGAAGTAAATCCATTTGGTATCGCACAGGTTACAGATATCTCCGGATCTTTATATGGAGCATACGAGATAAAATAGGCATGATTCGCATGCAATTTACTCTGCTGTGCCGTACCGGTTTTTCCTGCCACCTTGACTTTGAGCCCCTCAAACATGGAACGAACAGAACTATTGCTGCCATTGACCACTCGATACATTCCCTGGTGGACCGCATTCCATGTGGAATCTGCAATATCTACCTCGTTGCGTACTTTTGCCTCATTCTTGAGTACCACATTGCCATCGACATCCTTAATCTGATCTACCAATGTCAGATCATAACAGGTACCGCTATTGGCAACGGTGGATACATACCGCGACAACTGAATCGGTGTATAGCTGTGGGAACCTTGTCCAATCGCAGATCGAACCGCGTCAAGCTCAGAAAACTGCGGTGACGATTCCGGCAATTCTACACCGGATTTGTCGGTCAATCCAAACATTTCTGCATATTTCTTTAGCTTGGATAACCCTTTGGTATTGTTGACAGCACCATTGATTTTGCCACTGAGCCGGTATCCCACTTCATAGAAGAAATAGTTACAGGATACCTCGATGGCACCTGCCACAGATACGCTGCCATGGCCGGAAGAACTCCAACACTTTGGATACGGCTTACCAATGCTTTTATAAACCACATGGTCCTGGATAGTACTGCCTGTGGAGATCACCCCTTCTTCCAGGCCAGCCACTGCGGAAACCAGCTTAAAGGTAGAACCCGGTGCCAGTTTTTGTTGTGTTGGACGGTTTAACAATGGCGAAGAGGTATTCTGTGTCAGATAGGAATAGAAATAGTCGGAATCTACCTGATTCGCCATCTTATTGTTGTCATAACTTGGATAGCTCACCATTGCCTTGACATTGCCGGTGTTCACATCGGTGACAATGAGAGAGCCAGAACAGGGATCTAACCCCAGTTGTCCGGGGGTAATCTCCAGTTTACGGATTTTTTTCGTCAGGAATGCATAAGGATCGGTCATTCCCAGCTTCACATTGCGGTATTCCTCCGCGTTGTATTTGATATCGCCCTGATCGAATAACAGCAGACAACAATCTTTTCCCGATAATTCATAGTGATAGATCAGATAACTATAGACCATTTTACTGAAAGTAGAATCATCCTCTAATATATTGCTAAATCCATATTCCACCAGTTTCTCATAGATTTCCTCTGTACTAAAATAGGATTCTCCGATCTTTAATACACTTAAATCAACCCAGTTCTGCGAGATCGCATACTGTAGATATTTGCTCAGGGACACTTTTCCTGCCAGATAGTCCTGATATGTCGCATCCGAGGTGTCAATCTCATCGGTCAGGATGATTTCCTCATTTTTTAATGCCGTATAAAAATAGGTCACAAAATCGCCCATATCATCGGAAAGATCCTTGTAGGTAACATCGCTGTCTGCCGCCAGATAGCCGCGCATTTTTCTGGTGATCACCTTCGCTTTTGCCTTATATTTCTTGTAGGTGGCTTTTTCCAGCGCGGAGGCATCGGTATCGGTAAAACGGGAGACGTCGATCACATTATTTTGTATCAATGCATTGTAGACGTCATAGATGGGAATCCGGATCTCGGATGCCGATTCCCCGCGGGAACCTGCACTGGGACTATTGTTAATCTTAGACAACAGGATACCGGCAATATGTTCCTCCAACAGATGATAGCACTCCTCCTGCAAATCCGCATCAATGGATAAATACAAGTCATTGCCTGCCACCGGGTCGGTCTGTCCCTCGACACTGATCACCTGTCCGGTGCCCTGATTGATCCGCAGTATTTCGCTTCCCTTGGTTCCTCTCAGATACGATTCATAACTGCTTTCCAAGCCGGAGATACCGATTTGATCGGAGGTTGTATAATCTGTGTTGGGATCCTCCTCCTGTAGCTGTTCCAGTTTCTCCGTGGTCACACCGCCGGTATAACCCAGAATATGTGCAAAGTATTTACTGTTTTTGTACACCCGGGTGGTATCCTCTGTAATATCAATTCCCGGCAGATCTGCACTGTTTTCCTTGATGGCGGCCACCGTCTCCTCACTGACATCTGCCGCCAAAGTGATTGGCTGATATTCTTTATAACGGATCATAAACATGGCATAACGAACCGCCATGATTTGCAATGCCGTATCTTCATCGTATTGGTCACCGATATTAAATTTCGGACTGTTGACTCCGGTATCATACCGTAAAAACTGAAATAAATCCTCTGCCGAAATATCTCGCTGCTCCTGGGTGAGACTTTCCAGTGTTTTCGCGGAAAATGCTTCTTTTTTGAAACGAAGCAGGGAATCCCCCTTAAGGGTGTATGTAAAATTGCCCTTTCTATTTTTCTCAATATAAAATTCTACGGACAATTCCTCTCCGTTTTTTTGCAAAATCTGGAGCAGCCGATATATCTTATCATTGATTTCCTCGGATGATAATGCTTTTGTCTGGTCACTCACTTCAAAAGTAACATTGTATGACAATTCATTGTATGCCAGCAGTTTCCCATTGCAGTCATAGATATTGCCACGGGTTGCTTTAATTTTTCTGGTATAGGTACTTTTTTTCGCAGACTGTTTGGCATAACTATCCCCTTCTACGATTTGTAATTGAAACAACCGGTTTACCAGTATCGCAAATAGAAGAATATATACCACAGAGATGGGGAGCAGTCTGGAACTGAAAAAATTCCTTAATGCCTCCTTAATGGTATCCCACATTGCACTACCTCTCTTTCTTATTCCTCAAAAGATTTTTTCGTTTTCAACGGAACTTCCACCGGTGGATCAATCCATCGGTCCAGCCATTTTACAAACAGGTAAATAAATATACCGATCAGTAAGGTATATATCATTTCCGGTATCATCACACTCCGGAAATAGAAGAAAAAATGTAACCTGCCACGCAACAGAAAATTACAGATATAGTAAAGCGATCCATAGATCAGATCACTGGCGGCAATAGCCGCAAACGGAATCATATAATCCTCTTTGAAATATAATTTATTGGCAGAGCCATTGGCATACCCTATGATCATATAAAACATAATATTGAGACCGATCACAGATGCATATAGCAAATCCACTAACAAACCACACATTACACCCGTAAACATCCCCAGTCTTCTGCCATACATCAAACCGGAAATCGCGGTTACCACCAGGATCAGATTGGGAATCACACTGGCGATCTTCAGATATTGAAACAACGTTGTCTGCAATATAAAGCAGACGATCAACAAAAGAAACATACTTATATAGCGTTTCACTCCAACATCTCCTTTAATTCCTTGGAATTTTTCACCTCTGTTATCACTAACACCATATCCAGCCCACTAAAGTCGGCAGCCGGGGTCAGATGCCCGGTCTGTGTCAAATTGGAAGAATCCATCTGCATGTCCTTGGCATAACCGATCAAAATACCAGGAAGATACTTATCGCTGATCTGGGAGGTAACAACCTCGTATCCGTCTTCGACCTGTGCCTTATTGGATACACCGGACACCTCGATCACACCTTCGTTCATCAGTTGCAGGTTACCACTGACGATACAACTGTCGTCTGTTTTTAGGAATGTGCCGTATATATTACTGTCATCATCAATGATCGAACGAACCACTGCATACGATTTGCTGACTTTTGTCACGATTCCCACCAGTCCATCACCTGCCATCACATTCATATCCACTGCGATGCCATCGTCCGATCCCTTATCAATGGTAAAGGTATTAAACCAGTTATCCGGATTGCTGCTGATGACTCTGGCAGCCACTTTGGGATAGCCATTGTATTGCTCGTCCAGATCATATAATTCCCGGAAATTCTGCAATTCATATTTATCCTGCTGCAGCAGTTTATTTTCCACAGACATTTCATCCAGCTCTTTCTGCAGTTTATTGTTCTCTTTCACTAATTTTTTCACCGTAGTCACATATTCCATCTGATCCGATATTTTCGTTCCGATCGCATTGACACCACGCTGCATCGGTGTAACGACACTGCCCACAGCTGACCGGACAGGTGTCATTTTCTCCTCAAAGCGGAAAGATACGACGATCATGATAATACAAATCACCGCGACAAATATTAAGATATATTTTGGATCAATGGTAATCTTCGTTCTCTTACGCATGCTCTATCTCCATTTCCTATACATCTGATATTACCGAATCATCACTGCGTGCTTCCCAGCAATCTTCGGATGTTCTGACAAATAGCCCAGTCCTTTTACCACCGTCTCCTGCGGTCCGGAAACCATATTTACCTTTACGCCGGCTGTCTGCTCCAATAACTTCTCCACCCCGGCGATCTGGGAAGATCCCCCGGTCAGGTAGATTCCATTCTGCATGATTTCCGAGGAAATCTCCGGCGGTATATGTTCTATCATGGACTGTATCGCTGTTGCGATCTGGACAAATACACTTTCCACATGCGGGAAAATTTCCCGGCTATGTATCTCCATCTCTCCAGGCAGTCCCCGCAGGACATCTCTACCCACCACTTTGACGGACCGATCCTGGGGAACTGCTGAAATAATCTGTTTTTTCACCTGTTCCGCGGTCCGGTTGCCGATGACAAAATTATGATTCTTGCGCATATAATCCCGGATAAAAGTATCAAAGTAATTACCACCATATGGCAGTAGCTTGGTGACCACGATGCCGCCCTGGGATAAGATCGTACACTCCGTGGTATCCGCGCCCATGTCTACGATGGCGATTCCCTGTGCCGTCTCCAGTTCCAGATTCAGACCATAAGCCGTTGCCACCGGTTTATCAATCAGATAGACCCGTTTCGGTTTGGAATCTCCATCCATCACAATCTGGGAATACGCCTGCTTTTCTACTTCTGTAATATCTGCGGGAACCGCAATATAATATTCCTGATGTTTCTGCTTCTTTTTCCCGGTCACATGATCATTCATGAAGTTCCATAATGCAATCATATCCTTCATATGGGCGATCACACCGTGATGCAACGGAAAGGAAACATGAATGCTGGGCGGCTGTTTTTCATACATCTCATACGCATCCTCGCCGATCGCAATCGGACGCTTCTCTTTCCCCACCGTAGACACCACATTTCGCTCCAGTAAAATAATGCCCTGTCCTTTTTTATATATCTTTATGGTACTTGTACCAAAATCAATACCATAGGTCTTATGTGCCATGGAATACACTCCTTCCAACTTTATCCACCATTTTTCTCCAGATAACCGCCTTCTCGCATACTCTGATAGCAGTTATCTCCGATAATGATATGGTCTAACAGCGGAACACCCACCATGTGCCCCGTATCTGCCAGCCGTCTGGTTAAAACAATATCATCTCTGCTGGGAGCAGGATTCCCAGAGGGATGGTTGTGTAACAATAATATACTCACTGCTTTGTACTTCAATGCATTATAATAAATTTCCCGCGGGGCAGCAATGGAAGCATTAAAAGTGCCCTGCGATATGACCACTTCCCGGCTTACCGCATTCCTTCCATTGAGAATCAATAACCGCACCTGCTCCGTCTCCAGAAAACGCATTCCCGGCATATAGGCTGCTGCCACCTCCGCAGGGTCCTCGCATACCATCCCGGTAACACGCAGTGCGGAACGCATCATCCGCCTCGTAATTTCCGTCAGGCACTGTAGCTGAATCGCCTTAACTCTGCCGATTCCACAGATCTCCTGAAGCTGTTCCAGAGACATCTGAAAAAGACCAGCTATGTTCCTGCCCGGCACACGCATCAGCACCTGTCTGGCAAGCTCTGTAGAACAAGCGCCACCTCTGCCTGTTCGGATCATCACTGCCAACAGTTCTGCGTCGGATAACACAGATGGTCCAAATTCCTCACATTTTTCATAAGGTCTCTCTGAAACAGGTAACTCTTTCATTGTTGTGCTACAATTCATATTCTCCTCCCTTGATCGTCAGAGAAGCTCCCCGAATGCACACATAGTTATGTTACCATATTTCCCCATGTTTGTATAGAACGGAAACGTAAAAATCCTGTGTATTTTTCATGAAAACAGGATATAATTCGACACCATTAAAGAGTCACCAAACCCGCATCTAACATATATTGCAGCGACATGGTAATACCAAAACGGGCATGATACCAGGTGAGTCCTCCCTGGAAATATACGGCATAGGGCGGCTCAATGGGGCCATCGGCACTTAACTCGATGGAAGACCCCTGTACAAATGCCCCTGCTGCCATGATCACATCACTGTGATACCCCGGCATGGCATAGGGTTCCGGTGCCACATGGCTATCCACCGGAGACCCCGCCTGAATCCCTTTGCAAAAAGCAATGACTCCTTCGGCGGATCCCAAGGTGACCGCCTGGATAATATCATGACGTGGTTCTGTGCTATCCGGCACTACAGAAAATCCCAGTTTCTCATAGACATTCGCGGCAAAAATAGCACCCTTTAATGCCCCGGCAGTTACCGTCGGTGCCAGAAAAAGTCCCTGCAAGAAAGAACGGTTTACGCCTAAAGTGGCACCCACTTCTTTCCCCAGACCCGGTGCGGTCAGGCGATAGGCACACAGATCAATCAGATCCTGCCTGCCCACGATATAGCCGCCGATAGGCGCCAGTCCCCCGCCCGGATTCTTAATCAGCGACCCGACGCACAGATCTGCTCCGACCTGTATCGGCTCCCGCTCCTCCACAAATTCTCCATAGCAATTATCCACCATACAGATCACATCCGGTTTGATGGATTTCACGAAAGCAATCAATTCCCCGATGCGCTCCACCGATAACGTCGGTCTGGGATCGTAACCTTTGGAACGCTGGATGGTGACTAATTTTGTATTCTCTTTCAGGGCAGCACGGATGCCTTCAAAATCAAAAGAACCATCTGACAGCAGATCCACCTGGGCATAATTTACTCCAAATTCCTTTAATGATCCCGGCGGGTTATCCGGCTTTAGTCCAATCACCCCTTCTAACGTATCATAAGGTTTGCCCACAGGAGAAAGCAGTTCATCCCCCGGACGCAGGATCGCAGAAAGTGCCACGGTCAAAGCATGGGTGCCACACGTGATCTGTGGGCGCACCAGTGCCGACTCTGCCTGAAAGATCTCGGCGTACACTGCCTCCAGCGTCTCCCGTCCCAGATCATCATAACCATAGCCGGTGCTGGATTCAAAACAGGCAGCACTGACGCGGTTATTCTGCATGGCGCGCAATACTTTCATCTGATTTACCTCTGCCATGGCATCGATCTGTCGAAACCGCTCCTGTAGTCCGTCCTGTATCTGCCGGCAAAAATCATAAACCGGTTCGGAAATTCCTGCGGATAAATACCAGTCTTTTAATGGTTGTTCTGTCGTACTCATGTCGTAATCACCCTCCGTCTTGTTAAGTCTTGGATACAATAGTCTAATAATGCCTGTTCGTCTGCAAACTGCTCCTTATCTAACCAGTGCACGTCACGTTCCCTGCGAAACCAGGTAAATTGACGCTTGGCAAAATGTCTGGTCTCCTGCTTAATTTTGTCATAAGCCTCTTCGATGGTGATTTCCCCATCGAACGCCTGTATGATCTCCTTATATCCCAATCCCTGCATGGATACCATATCTCTCATACACCCTGCATCCAACAGTCTCTGCACCTCCGCTTCCAGTCCCTCCTGCCGCATCTGGTCCACTCTTTTGTTAATACGGTCATACAAGATCTCCCGGGGCAGTCTAAGCACATAATAGCAGAAGTGATACGGAGAGGTCTTTTGCCGTTCCTCCTGATTATGTTCCGATATCTTTTGCCCGGTCTGCTGATAATATTCCAACGCCCGGATCACCCGCTTCACATTATGGGGATGAATCTGTGCGGCTGCCTCTGGATCAACCTCTGCCAACTGGCGATGCAATCTGTCCGCCCCCTGATCTTTGGCGATCTGTTGTAACTGCTGCCGATAGGTTTCATCAGTCTGTGTCTGTGTAAACGCAATGTCGTAAAGCACTGCCTGAATATAAAATCCCGTTCCTCCCACCAGGATCGGAATCTTTCCCCGCTGATAGATCTCCTCTATGCTGCGGTTGCAATATTCCTGGAACACTGCCACATTAAATGGCTCTGTGGGATCTAAAATGTCAATCAGATGATGGGGAACTCCCTGCATTTGATCTGGACGGATTTTGGCAGTGCCGATATCCATTCCCCGATATACCTGCATCGAATCTGCGGATATTATTTCACCCCCAATGGCTTTGGCTAAACCAATGGATAACGCTGTCTTTCCCACAGCTGTGGGCCCGGTCAGGATGACCAATGGCTTTTTTTCGATCGCCTGACTATCCATATCATGGGACATATCTTCCTCCATTCCGAAGCACTTCCGCGCGGTTTACACAATACGCTTAAACTTCTTTTCCAGTTCCCGTTTCGTCATACTAATCATGGTAGGTCTGCCGTGAGGACAGTGGTAGGGATTTTCCAAAGTCATCATCTCGCGGATCAATTCTTCTGCCTGTCTCACGTCCAGTTTATTATTTCCTTTGACGGCTGCCTTACAAGACATGGTTGCCACACGGTCTAATAAAACCTCCGGCGTCTTCCCGCCATGATACTCTGATAGCATATCCAGTGCCTCAATCAATAAATCCTCTGTGTTGACAGAAGGTAAATGTGCCGGCACGCCACTCACCGCATACTCTCTGCCCCCAAAGGATTCGATCTGAAACCCCAGCGAAGCAAACAGATCTTCATGTTCTGTCAATGCCTGCTGTTCTGTCATAGACAGCGTAAGCACGATAGGTGGCTGAACCATCTGAATCATTGGCTGTTTTTCCCGCAGACTCTTCATGAATCTCTCGTACAATACCTTTTCGTGTGCGGCGTGCTGATCTACCATATACATTTTATCTTCGTATTCCATGATCCAGTATGTAGAAAAGACCTGTCCGATTATACGGATTTCTTTGGTTGCCTGCTCTGCCAGTTCCCCCTCTTCAAACAGGGATTGTTGTATCGGTTTCGCCTGCTTTTGTCCATAGTCCGGGGCCTGCTCCGCCACCGCATCTGCCTGTTTTTGCAATTCTTCCGGAATATGTTTTTCGTCAAAATTTAGTTTTT
>JAUNIU010000043.1 GCA_030523265.1 Eubacteriales bacterium
AGAAAAAGAAATATGAGAAGGCATACAACTACTTAGCCGACTATAAAGAGGCAGATACGACTGGTCAGGTAGAGAAAGAAATGACCTCCATTAAGAAAAAGTGGAAATCTTACAATATCAAGACATTTAAGACATTATGTGATAAACTGACGATAGTATATTATGCATCGGAGAAGCGGTATCACATTGTACCGAGAGGATATTACACGAATTATAATCAGATATGCCGTTCTAATAACGTGGGTGGAATCGCATATATGGATCAGAAGAAAAAGAAAGTGTCTATTACGAATATAGGCAAGACGGGTGCATTATCCAGTTTTGGAAAGAACAATCGTGCCAACCTGAAAAAGTTTAAGACAATGATCGAAAAATATCCATATCTTGCAAAGGAGATTTAAAAGGACGCAGCTGTGATGGTTAAAGGAGGGTTTTATTTATGGGAAAAACGATACGACCTTTATTTGCAGGGGTTCGGGAGGATTCCTGTAAACAATGTGGTAGAGCATTGCCCCTACAATATTCGGAAGATGTTTGTCCTGCGTGTAAAGAGATGAATTTGTTTCATGATGTAAAGGATTATATTAGAAATAATGAAGTGAATGAGGCAGATGTGGCAGAGCATTTTGAAATTTCTCATACAAAAGTGCGCCAATGGATACGGGAAGGACGGATACAGTACAAGGATACCGATTCCGGGAAAATATCAAGTGTATATTGTCAGATATGCGGGAAACCTTTGGACTTCGGTTCTGTATGTGCCGATTGCCGCCATTTACAGAATTTAGAGGTAATCGCCAAAGCGTACAAACAGGAAGATGGAAAAATGCGGTTTATGGACAAAAAAGAAGCAAAATGAAATATACAAACATAAAAATATTATTATGTCTTTGTTGACGGCATAAGGAATGAAAGACCTGGTTTAGACAGTACATGATAAACCAGGTCTTTTTCTCAGAGGAGAAGGGAGATGTATTATGGGAGAACCTAGAATACGATTGCAAAATATCAGCAAGTATTATTATTCAGAAGCTGCGGTGACGCAGGCACTTCGTAAGATTGATCTGAGTTTTGCAATGAATGAGTTTGTTGCTATCACGGGAGAAAGCGGTAGCGGGAAATCCACTTTATTAAGACTGATCAGTGGGATGGATAGCTTTGATGAAGGTGAAATGTACATTAATGGAGAACCCACATTTCAATATGACGATGAAGATTGGGAGAATTACCGCCGGGAAGAGATCGGTTTTGTATTTCAGGACTATAGCCTGATTGGTCACTACAGTGCACGGGATAACATTGTGAGTGCATTGCTGATCATGGGAATGGAGCAAACAGAGGCGGCGAGACAAGCAGATCACTATTTGGAACGTGTAGGTTTGCAGGGAAATGAAGAACAACTGGCATCGGAACTTTCCAGCGGTCAGAAACAGCGTCTGTCCATCGCCCGGGCATTGGCAAAGGGGACGGATATTATTGTGGCAGACGAACCGACGGGCAATTTGGACAGTGAGACAGGGGAGCAGATTATACGCCTGCTAAAAGAATTGTCCAGAGATCATCTGGTGATCATGGTAACGCATAATTTTGAACAGGCAGAGCCGTATGTGACTCGTAAGATCCGATTGCACGACGGCGATCTGGTGCTGGATGTGCAGATGAACCAGGGAGATACGCAGGAAGCTGGGGAGACATATTTAGCACCGCATGACAATGCTGTGGAAGCAAAAGAAAATGTGTCCGCAAAGAGGGACAGCGATAAAAAATATATTCATCGGGTGGCATCTGTATTGGCCGGGTTGAATATCCGAACACAAAAGGGAAAAGCAGTTATGTTCACCATTTTTTTCCTGGTGACAGCCATGGTATCCTTTTTGTTTATCGGAGAATTGTTGATGAATGCAGATGACCGTATCGCCAAAACCTATGATCCATCGGCATTTGCGGATGAGGAAAAGAACCGGATCGTGATCAGACATCAGGATGGTTCGCCGATTACAGAGAAAGATCTCAAAGAAATTAAACAGATCAGGAATGTAGTCACTGTGGATCAATATGATAATATCAATGACATTAACTTCTATTACAAGAAAGACAGAGATTATGAGATTCACTTTGGGTACAATGATTTTGATCAGGAAAGGGGAAGTTTTACAGCTATAGATGACAGTCACTTTATGCGCTCCAGTACCTGTATCAGCAAGGAGGACCTGGCGGCAGGACGTCTGCCACAGAAACGGGAAGAAGTAGTGCTATATTCCAAAAAAGGAAAAGAGGCGTTGGATACAGAGAAAGTATGTTATCTGACTAGTGAAAATGCCTGGGGCAGTGATGAATATATCGAGTGGAAGATCAAAGTGGTGGGCGTACTCAAAGAACCCACCGAACAGATTTATTTTTCGCCGGCTTTATCTCAGATGTTGACCGCAGGGATGAACTGTGGCAATTACACGATGCATTTTTATTATGATCTTTTCCGGGGGCAGTTGCTGGCAGAAGATGATTTCATTCCTATCATTGGAGAAGATCTGACCGGGGATCAGATGCGGGTTTCTACATATTATAGTGCACCGGTAGATGGGCAGGATATGGTTCCTCTGGACCCGGAAGCAGCCTTTCATGCCGATGCTGTCGGAGGTGCTAATAACTATCTGGAAATTATTCGTTATGATGTCAATGGGGAGCCGGAGGAACCTGTCATACGGGACAATTTGAACATCAAACGTGATACGCACGCATCCACGGGCAGATTTCTGGAATTTAGCGAGGAAGCTTTTGCAGAAAATAATGATATGAATAGCTACCAGGCATCCGTATATTGCAATAGTTATGCCAAGACCGCGAAAGTCATACGAGCGCTTGGAAAGGCGGGATATGATGCGATCAGCACCTATCAGGTCAGTGTGACAAAGTATGATGAGGAAAAAGTAAAAGAACGGCTGATTAGGATTGTCATTGCATGGGTTGTATTAGTCGTATTGATGATAGCGGAGATCCTGATTCTGCGCTCTCTGATGAAGATACGGATCAAGGATTATTTTGTTCTGAAGTTCATGGGGATGAAGAAAAAACTCATGCATCGGATCAGCTATTATGAGATGGGGTGCTATCTGACTCTGGCAGTAGTATTGGCGGTTCTGTTGATGCATATCATCCGGTATGGGATACCGCTGATCCATGAGATGTTGTATTACTATGAACTACCGGGTTATTTATGGTTTATTGCGTATAATCTGGTGAGTTGGTTGCTGACAGTAATGTCGTTCAATCATCTGTTGGAGGGGAGGATGGACGAATGATTAAGATTGGAAATTTAAATAAATACTTTAACCGTGGCAGCAAAAATGAATTACACGTTCTACAAGATATCAACCTGGAATTTGACCGAACAGGTCTGGTGTGCATTTTGGGGGAGAGTGGTTCCGGCAAAACGACGCTTTTAAATACCCTGGGAGGTTTGGATACTTTTGCCAATGGAAGTATTCAGATTGATGATACGATATTAAAGAAATATCAGCCATCTAAGATCGAGCCATTGCGCAATGAAAAGTTTGGCTATGTATTTCAGAACTATTTTTTACTGCAGGATTTTTCCGTGGAGTACAATGTGAAGCTGGCATTAAATCTGTATCATTTGACAGAAGAAGAAAAAGACGCCCGTGTGGAATATGTATTGCAACAGTTGGGGATCAGCCGTTATAAAAAGAAATTGGTGTCCAAGTTATCCGGTGGACAGCAGCAGCGTGTCTCCATTGCCCGGGCATTGGTCAAGTCGCCGGAGATCATTTTGGCAGATGAGCCAACAGGGAATCTGGATGAGGAAAATACCATTCGGATCATGAGTATACTCAAAAATATTTCCAGGGAATGCCTTGTGATCCTGGTGTCTCATGAGAGACGAATCGCGGAATTTTTCGCGGACCGCATTATAGAGATCAAAGATGGACAGATTATCAAGGATGTGCAAAATAATGTCTCCGGTACCTATGAACGCGGGGATGATGCAAACATATATTTACGGGAATTAGAAAAAGTAACACTGGAGAATGAACAGGGACATTTTGAGATGTACCAGAACCCGGACAGTGGAGATTCGCAGATTTGTCTGAAGATGGCATGGAAGAATGGGAAACTTTATGTGCAAAATGCCATGGAATGTGATGTGATTTTGGAGGGGGAAGAATCGGGCTGTCGGATATTGGATCAGGAAAGACCAAAACTGGATATGTCGGATGTGGATGATTTTTCCTATGATTTGGAAAAATTACCATCCCAAAAATCAGCCACATTGTCCCATCGGGAAATATTACGAATGGCACTAGAGAATATTCGTCTCATGGGCAGAAAACAGGCATTTGTGATCGCAGTTGTCCTGGCAACGGCGGTATTATTAACGCTTACTTTGGCAGATTATATCAATGCCATTTCGGTTAATGAGACAGATATTGTGGAAGACGATTCCCATTATGCAAAATTGTATTTTAACAGGGAGGATTATTATGATCGGGAGATGGTAGATGAGAGTGTGGGAGAGGAATATGACAAATATCTGAAAAACAGTGAATTTATTGATGATTTGTTTATTGATCCGAAGGATGATCTCTCATTGGAGTACCATGGATTTCGTCAATTGGGCAGCCTGTCCGGTGGATTTCAGAATTTTTCATATGTGTCAACGAAGCATTTGCAAGAGAAGGATCTGATCTATGGACAGATGCCAGAGAAGTATAATGAGATCGTAGTGGATCGCCTAGTGATTGAGCGGTTCCTGGCTTCGGATGATATTTTGGCTTCTATGTATGACGATGTAGAGGATTTTCTGGGGCAGTCTCTGCTGGCGACAGTATATGACCAGACACTTCGGATCGTAGGTATCAGTGATACCCAGGAAGCATCGATTTACTGTGGACAGAATGTGTTGTTGTCCTTTTCCATGACAGCCAGCAGGGTTGCCAGTGTCAGTGACTTACAGAAGGAATATCCTGGACAATACGATGATATGGCTTTGGAAAATAAACAGATCTTGGTGACTGAGAGCGAATATCAGGATATTGTGGATGAGATCAAGCGGTTGGAGGGCACGGTGGATTCCGAGAATATATTCCATACGATTTATGATACAGCATATCGGGTCGTTGGTACGATCCCGGATGATGCGGGGTTTGATTATATTATGAATGATGAGATGTGTAAGGGGTTGCGCAGACGGTTTGTGGTGAGTACCAAACAGTGCTATATCTATATGGAGGATCCAGATACAGAATATAAGCAGATCCAAGCTTTGGCAAAGAAGATGAACAAAGAGTATGGCGATATCACGGAGGTAAAGGTGTCAATGCCATATAGGAATCAGATCAAGGAATACAAAAAGGCTCGAACCGTGGACCTGGATACGAAGAAAATGATCGCGGTGGTGATTTTCTTCGTATCTCTGATCATGATTTATTTTACAATCAAATCCAATGCGATTTCCCGCAGTGAAGAATTGACGGTATATCGTTTGTTGGGAATCGGCAAGGGAAGTATCCTGCGTGCCTATATGTTAGAAATGTTTATTATCAATACCTATACAAGTTTGCCTGCGGTGTTGATCACAAGCTGGGTATTAAAATTTGTCAGTGCGATCCCATCCCTGGAAATACAGTTGATTTTCCCGTGGTGGGCGGCTGCACTGTTGCTGGTGGCACTGTATCTGGTCAATATTATTATCAGTATTTTGCCGGTACATCATATATTATCTAAGCCGCCAGCGAAATTGGCGTTGAAAAATTAAACCGAATATTAGTTTAGGATGGAGCGAAGGTTTTGCATCTCCTTGCGAGCGGCAGATCGGTTTAGATCCTGATAAGAGAAAAGGAAAAAGCCGTTACAATTCTTGCTTCGCAGATATTGTACCTGACGTTTGAGAATCGTATTGCTTTTGCTCCAGCCGCTATCTGTGACGGCACGGGCTTCCTTGGCACTGATGCCGGCGCGGTAGCCGGCGATACCGATGTACATTTTCACGTTTGGATGACGTTTGATCGCGCACCATTTATCCACAGTCTCTTTATATGGACAGGTGCTTTGGGTGAAAGACCAATAAATCTGTGGGCAGATATAATCAATATATTTGTCCGACTTCATCCATTTTCTGACATCTGCATAATAATTTGTCTTGGCATAGAGATTCTTAAGGTTGCCGGCAGGACTAATGCCAAAGGCACACTTATTGTCAGTTTTTTGTATCTTTGTATGAATCTGTTTCAACAATTTGGAAACATTATTTCTGCGCCAGGTGACGATGGAGCTGGCGGATATTCCTTTTTTCTTACATCTTTTTACATATGCTTTATATTCCTTGGCATCGAAGTTTTTGCGATAGCCGGTTCCCAGATTTGGATAAAAATAATCATCAAAATGAATCCCGTCCACATTATAGCGTTTCACAATCTCCATCACACCGTTTGTGACCAGGGTCTGCACTTCTTTTGATGCAGGATTAAGATATAACTGCCCATTAAATTTCAGAACATTGCGGCGTTTGGATGCCTTTTTGGAGGTTGCCCATTTATATATTTTGGAACCTTTTGCCAGTGCAGAAGTCTTTGTCGTATCTTTTGTGACGCGGTAAGGGTTGATCCAGGCGTGGAAAGCCAGACCGCGTTTGTGAGCAGCGGTGACTGCATATGCCAGTGGATCGAAACCCGGATTTTTGCCGATTTTACCGGAAGCGTACCGGGACCATGGATAATACTGGGACGGATAGATGGCGTCCGAGAAAGGGCGTACATGCATTACGACGGTATTAAATCCTTTTGCTTTGCAATTGTCCAAAGTCTGATCTACGAATTTCTGCCACTTTGCCTGTGTGTATCCCTTTTCCTTATATTCCAAAAAGGAGATCCATACGGCACGCATTTCGCCAGAAACCTCCACTTTATTTCCCGTGTTGACCGGGGCATATTGGCTGGCTGTTTTGGTGGCAGTGTTTTGGGTATTGGTGGCGGATTTGGCATGGGTGGAAGTCTTTAATCCGGTAGGACCGGTTAAAGTACGGGATACAAAGATACCGCATAACAGGATCAGCAGGATGGTTCCTGTGATACCGGCAATGGATCTGTGTGGATGTTTCATTAGATTTCTCATGATTTCTCGCATCATTACCCTCATTTCTGCGCCTTTTGACGCCCTTTCTTTTTATATTTCCCGCGTTACCTGTCCGCTGCAAGCACCGGAAGTCTGTGTTTGAAGCAGTCTCATTTTTGCCTTCGCGAATTGTAAATAATGGCTTGCGGCGCTACGGCAAAAAGCGCGAAAAACCTGCGGTTTTTCACACTCGCGGGCGCGTTCACCTGCTTCAAAACCCATCCTGTCCGCTGCAAGCATCGGAAGTCTGTGTTTGAAGCAGTCTCATTTTTGCCTTCGCGAATTGAAAATAATGGCTTGCCGCGCTACGGCAAAAAGCGCGAAA
The DNA here is from genome assembly GCA_030523265.1 of Eubacteriales bacterium. Taxonomy (GTDB): domain Bacteria; phylum Bacillota; class Clostridia; order Lachnospirales; family Lachnospiraceae; genus Butyribacter. The sequence continues at coordinate 7,454 of JAUNIU010000043.1, forward strand.
AACCTGCGGTTTTTCACACTCGCGGGCGCGTTCACCTGCTTCAAAGCGCATCCTGTCCGCTGCAAGCACCGGAAGTCTGTGTTTGAAGCAGTCTCACTTTTGCCTTCGCGTACATTGTAACATAAGTTATGGGCGGAGGGAAACAGGAAATTCTTAGGATGAGGAGCGTGATATGGTGTGTGGAAGCAGAGCGGAGGATATTGCGAGAATATCAGGATTTCTAGTGTATGAATGGTAAATTATTGGTAATACTATCCTTTGATAAGGGAGTATATGAATCTATTGTGTCATGCTCCTTGGGTATCGGATGGGAACGTCCTGTCTGATCGGAAGTTTTATAGTACATTGTTGTGTAAGTTAGGAGGGCGAAATGAAGTATAGTAAGAGGGCATTGCAGATCGAAAAGGTAAAGGGCAGAGAGATTTTGGATTCCAGAGGCAATCCCACAGTGGAAGCGGAGGTGACGCTGGTAGATGGGACTGTGGGCAGGGGTGCGGCACCCAGTGGTGCATCTACTGGTGTGTATGAGGCGTTGGAGTTGCGGGATAATGATCCTGCCCGTTATATGGGGAAAGGTGTGAAGGAGGCAGTAAATAATATCAACACTGTAATTTCCAAGGTATTACAGGGGATGGATGCAGCCGATACTTATGCGGTGGACCATGCGATGATCGCGGCGGACACCACCAAAGATAAATCGATATTGGGAGCCAATGCGATTCTGGCAGTTTCCATTGCGGCGGCAAGAGCAGCTGCTACGGCGCGTCATGAGCCGTTATACCGTTTTTTGGGTGGAGTGTCAGGTGCAAGGATGCCTGTGCCAATGATGAATATTCTGAATGGCGGTGCACATGCTGCGAATACGGTGGATGTGCAGGAATTTATGATTATGCCGGTGGGTGCGGAGAATTTTAAGGAAGCACTTCGCTGGTGTGCAGAAGTGTTTCATTCGCTGGCGGCATTGCTAAAATCCAGGGGTCTGGCTACTTCCGTAGGAGATGAGGGTGGATTTGCACCGAACTTATCCAGTGACGAGGAAGCGATACAATGTATTATGGAGGCAATCACGGAAGCTGGTTATAATCCGGAAAAGGATTTCCGAATCGCCATTGATGCAGCGGCCAGCGAATGGAAAGGAAGCAAGACAGGAGAATATCACCTGCCAAAGGCAGGGACAGTATATACTTCGGAGGAACTGATTGCGCATTGGAAGAATCTGGTGGAAAAATATCCGATCATATCCATTGAAGATCCGCTGGATGAAGAAGATTGGGAAGGGTGGAAGAAGCTGACAGCAGAATTGGGAAATCGTGTACAGTTAGTGGGGGATGATTTGTTTGTCACCAATACGGAACGCTTAAGCAAGGGGATTGAAAATCATTGTGCCAATTCTATTTTAATTAAATTAAATCAGATCGGCTCTGTGTCGGAGACGCTGGATGCCATTCGGATGGCAAAACAGGCAGGATATACGGCGATCGCTTCCCATCGTTCCGGCGAAACAGAGGATACCACCATCGCAGATCTGGCGGTTGCCCTAAACACAGGACAGATCAAGACCGGGGCACCGAGCCGCAGTGAACGTGTGGCAAAATACAATCAATTATTACGAATTGAAGAAGAGTTGGGGAATTGCGCTCTGTATCCGGGAATAAATGCTTTTTGCCATATTCGATAAGTCGTGGTAATATAGAGAAAAAGCAGAAGTACGCAGGAATAAAGGAGAGAAACCATGCAATGGAAAGGGATACAGAAAAAAGAAGAAGGGAAATTTATTACGCGTTATGATATTTCCTATGAAACCGTAGATCATCAGGAAAAGATTTATGAGATGATTAGCCGCAACAAAGATATTCGGACCCAGGAGGAATTGCAGGGAGACCGGCCGGATTCGGTGGTTATCGTGGCAACGGATGCCGAAGATGAGCATATTTTGATTTGCCGGGAATTTCGTTTGGCGGCGGGATGCTTTGTCTATAATTTTCCGGCAGGTTTGATTGATCCGGGAGAAGATCCGGTTGCGAGTGCGAAACGGGAATTGCGGGAAGAGACAGGATTGGAATTATATGAGATCACAGACGAAATCGGTCTGAGTTACAGTGCGGTAGGATTTAGCAATGAGATGAATGTGGTGATCGTGGGAAAAGCACGGGGTGACTTTCAGCCCAGCACTTCCACGGTGGAAGAGATTGAAGCGGCATGGTATACCCGCCGGGAAGTACAGGAACTGTTGCGTCAGGAGCGGTTTGCCGCCAGAACGCAGGCTTATTGCTATCTTTGGAGTAAGGGGAGATAACGTGTAAAGATACCAAAGAGGAAACGCTTTCGATGTAAAAAATTTACATTTATGTGAAAAAAAGTGTTGACTTTTTTTGGAGACTGTCATATAATCGTATTTGCGTCACGGGTTAAGAACCGTTTTTAATTCGGGGTGTGGCACAGTTTGGCTAGTGTACCTGATTTGGGATCAGGGGGTCGCAGGTTCGAATCCTGTCACCCCGACTAGTGACGCTTTACATACATTATAATATAGGGAAGCATAAGGAATAGAGCTTTCTAAATTATGCGGGTGTAGTTCAATGGTAGAACACCAGCCTTCCAAGCTGGATACGTGGGTTCGATTCCCATCACCCGCTCTTATTCGTGCCAATAGCTCAGCTGGATAGAGCACCGGCCTTCTAAGCCGGTTGTCGGGGGTTCGAATCCCTCTTGGCACGCCATATGGTGGGTATAGCGCAGTTGGTTAGCGCGCCAGATTGTGGCTCTGGAGGCCCTGGGTTCGAATCCCAGTATCCACCTTAATAATCCTTGTTATACCGAGATAGCAGGGATTTTTTTATAAAGCAGGGCACAACCCTGCCATATATATTGGCCCGTCGCCAAGCGGTAAGGCACAGGACTTTGACTCCTGCAGTCGTGGGTTCGAATCCCGCCGGGCCAGCTAAAAGAAATACTTGAGTGGTACAGTTGGAAGTACGGACTTAAGTATTTTTTTATTATTGAAGTTTGTACAAAGGCAGACATGAACCGGGAAAACGCAAAACACCGCTGTCATTGCAGAAATCATGGAATCGTGATAATATGAAAACCGAAATAGGTTTGGATGGAGGGGCATTATGTATCAAAACAGAAAAGTGGTGGGGATATGTTCTGCAGAACTGGATCAGCAATTTCATCTTAAGATCTTGGAGAGAGTGATTAAGGAACTGATTGATTTTGGGTATTATGTGATGTTGTTTGGCAGTGATTCCGATATGTATCATTTGACGGAAAGTGATATCGCAGATGCCAGTGTGTTTGATCTGATGAATTATGATCGCATGGATGTGGTGCTGATATTTTCGGAGACGATCAAACAGCAGAGTATCATAAATCACATTGTTAAGAAAGTTACAGATGCTGCTGTGCCGGTGATATCCGTCGGGAAAGAATTGGACCTGTGTTATAATGTGATATACGATACGGAGACTGCTTTTGAGAAATTGGTGCGTCATGTGATAGAGTATCATGGTGTGCGCGAAGTGAATTTCATCAGCGGCATGAAAGGCAACGAGATTGCAGAACGTCGTTTGCAGATTTATCGCGAAGTATTAGAGGATAACGATATATTATATGAAGAAGATCGCGTAGGCTATGGAGATTTTTGGTTTGGGCCAACCAGAGAGGTTATGGATCGTTTTATGGCACCGTCCAAAGTTCCGCCGGAAGCCATCATTTGTGCCAATGATTCCATGGCGGTGGCGGTATGCGATTATCTCCGGGAGCATCAGATGTCAGTGCCGGAGGATATGATCGTGGCGGGAATCGACGGGATTGATGAGGGAATACGTCATACCCCTGGGATTACCACCTGCGTGCGGGATGAGTATCACGATGCAAAGACGATCGCGGGTCTGGTGAAAAGTCTGTGTCAGGGAGAACGGATTGCGGGGACTACCGTATTAATGTACCACCTGCAGCTGTCTCAATCCTGTGGATGTCAAAAGAGACGTTTGTTTGATGCAGATTCTGTGATTGCAGGACTGAGTCTGGAATCTGCCAACTATCGCGCGGATATTCGCAAGTTTTCAGAGATGTCCGATGAATTTTTAAGATGTGAGACCGATCAGGAATTTTGGGATGTGGCGGCTAAATATATGCCAGATAATAGTTTTCTGTGCATTAATTCGGATCTGAGCCTCAGTGGTGTATCTGAGTCTGAGAAGCGCGTGGATGGCTTCACCCCTAAATTACAGACTTTAGTCCGGTTGCAGGGGGAGACCATGCGCAGCGAGTGCTATTTGGAAAATGTGGTTCCTGAGGTGGGCAAAGATTATATGCGTGATCGTCCGGTATTATTATTCCCACTACATTTTTGTGAGAAAGTAGTGGGATATATCGGAATTTGGATCGGTGCAGGCCGTCAGGCGAATCTGAACCGATGGATTCACTTTTTATTAAGTCTGGATCATTCTGCCGGAAAACGTCTGATAGAGCATTCTTCCGTTTCGGGCAGAGAATAGAGATACATTAATCATTCGCAGTATGGAGAATCAGGCGGAAAGCCGGAACGATCTGTGCTGCGATGATTGCTTTTACCAGATCCAGTACGATAAAGGATGCAAATCCGGCGACGAAAGCCTGTGTCAGAGAAAGATGTCCCAGCAGCATCCACTGAAGCATACCAAACAGGTCTACCAGAACTGCGGAGAAAATGGCTACGATGGTAGCGCGGATACGGTTGTATTTTCTTCCAGTTAGGATTGGTACCAGAATAGCGATTAGAAGAAAAGACAGGGAGTATCCTCCGAAATTTCCCAGAATATAACCAATTCCCGCGTTTCCACCGATAAATACCGGCACGCCTACGGAACCTAAGAGAAACCATACCAGTACGATGCAGAAAGACTGGCTGGCAGGAAACAGTAATGCGATCAAAGTCACAGCAAAATTCAGCAAAGTAATATGTGATCCGTTGGGCAGTGGGATACTTAGATAGGCCGATATGCACAGGATCGCAGCAAACATTGCCATAATGACGATGTTCTGTGTCGTAAATGTTTTCTGTTTGGTGTTTGTGTCTGATTGATTTGTCATGATAGATCCTCCATTTGTTTTTTGTACTATGTAATGTCTTGTAGATATGGATATGCAACACATACGATGTTGCATAGACCAGTATACTTGGGGGAAAATGAATTGTCAACTTAAAATTTAACAAGGTTGACAAATGGAGGATTACCCGCGTATACTAGGGGAAATGATGCTTTGATGATAAGCAGACCGAACAAGTTTGCTTGTGAGAGGCAGGCAAGATCAGGAAGCGAAGCTTCCTAATATAATGAAATTTGCGTGGCTGGCAAATTTCATGGAATGGAGGAAAAGATGGCAAAGAACCAGATGATTGAGGAATGTCAGCAGAAAGTCCTGGCAGGAGGAGAGATTAGCAAAGAGGAAGCGTTGCTTTTAGTACAACAGGATTTGGAAGAACTGTGTGCGGCGGCGAATGAGATCAGACAGGCATTTTGTGACAATGCTTTTGATATCTGTACCATTATCAATGGAAAAAGCGGACGTTGTTCGGAAAATTGCAAATATTGTGCCCAGTCTGCCTGCTATACGACAGATATCGAGAGTTATCCATTGCTTTCAACGGAGGAAATTCTGGCAGAGGCAAAGAAAAACGCAGAGCAGGGAGTGCTTCGTTATTCCATTGTCACATCAGGCAGAAGTCTGAATGATGAGGAGATCGATCAGGTTTGTGAGAGTATACGGGAGATTCGCAGGCAGGTTGATATTGAGATATGTGCTTCCTTTGGTCTGTTACAGAAGGAGCAGCTTCGCAAACTCAAAGAGGCGGGCGTGACCCGTATCCACAATAATCTGGAGGCGTCCGCGCATTTCTTTCCGCAAGTTTGTACTTCCCATACGCATGAAGAAAAAGTAGCTACAATTCATGCGGCCCACCAGGTTGGGCTTAATGTGTGCAGTGGTGGTATCATGGGGTTGGGAGAGACGATGGAGGATCGGATCAACATGGCGATGGAACTGCGGTCGCTGGGAGTGAAATCGGTGCCGGTGAATATGCTAAATCCGATCCCTGGTACCCCCTATGAACACAGGGAGCATCTTTCCATGGAGGAAATGCGCAGGATCGTGGCGATTTACCGCTTTTTATTGCCGGATGCTTCGATTCGTCTGGCAGGTGGCAGAGGAATCATGCAGGATAAAGGGGTATCGTGTTTTCAGTCAGGAGCCAATGCCGCCATATCCGGTGATATGTTGACCACGTCCGGCATTACCGTGGAGAAGGATATGCAGATATTGGAGGAATTGGGGTATGAGCCAAAATTGTGGACCAAATAGAAGATTATTTCGCCAGTTTTCTGCCATAGAAGATTATGAAGGCTGGGTGATTGGCAAGTTGACATTTTGCCGTACTTTGCAGGAGACTTGGAAAGGAAATGAGGATGCAGGGGTCGGAAAGATATCCGAAGGAGTTCGGGTGAAAAAACGCAAAAGACAGTATGCCGTCATGGAGGCATATCACGAAGGATGTCTGGCGACCATGTTTCTGATGAAACCGGAAACGGGACAATCTTCAAATGGGTCTGTGCAGGAGAGCGCATTTGTGAAAGAAACGGCATGTGAGAAAACGGATGTGTGCCAAAAAGCGGACACGTATGTGGGAAGTGACGAGTGCATAAAGCGGGATTCCATGCAAACAAATGTGTCCGATAAAACGGACATGCTTGTGGAGTCAAATGAGGCGAAAATGGGAAAACAGATCGCCTGCCATCCTTTCTCTGCCAGTGAGATTCTGGAATTTGTGGAAGAGGTGCAGGATAGGAATACGATACACCGGACATCGCATCCTATCGTTCCGGGATTACAGATGGTGGAATGGTTTTGGTCGCTGTCGGAGACGACGGGATGGGAAAGCTGTGAGTTTGTTTTTCGGGAACCGGCGTATGCGGATCAGAAATTGCGGATCTATCGGGAGTCAGATAAATATGCTTGCGTTGCGGCAGGGACGGACAAGATACTCTGGCAGGCACAGTTGGTGATGGCGCGTGAGGATGTAGCAGTGGAATGATCCTGGTATCAGGGAATAGATCATACATAGAGGCAGAGGAGTTGTGAGTGGATTGGAGAGAGTGTTTATTATTGATGGTGCCAGAAGCTATATTGGGATAGAGAATAGCATGTACCGCCATGTATCGGCAGAGAGACTGGGGGCAGCGGTGCTGCGCAGAGTGGCGTCTCCGTATCTGGATGCCGGGATCGATCTGGTGGTCGCAGGAAATGCTGTGGGTGGCGGTGGCAATATTGCGCGTTTAGCAGCGTTGGAAGCCGGATTACCAGAGGATATTCCGGCACTTACGATAGATTTGCAATGTGGTTCCGGTCTGGAGAGTATCGCTATGGCGGCAGCCAAGATTCAGAGCGGACAGGCAGATTTGATCATCGCGGGAGGGTTTGACAGTAGTTCCACAGCTCCCCGCAGAGGATATCATGCGAACCATCCGGATTATGAACGGTATGGAGGTGCAGACAGCTGGTATCCGGTGGCAAAGTTTACACCGGGAGAGCATATACAGACTGCCATGCTGGATGGCGCGGAGAGAACTGCCATTGCGGAAAAAATCTTCCGGCATGATCTGGACCCCTGGGTACTGCGCAGCCATCGGTTGGCGAAGCAGGCAAGACAACAGGGAGTATTGCAGGATCTGTTAGTGGAGATCATGGAGGGGTGTGACCGGGATGAGGGAATCCGGGATCGTATGAATCAACGTCTGCTGGACCGGTTACCGTGCGTGCTGCCGGGTGGTCAGGTGATTACGGCAGCAAATGCCTGTCTGACCAATGATGGTGCGGCTTTTGTGGTGCTTTGTTCGGAACGGTATTTACATCGGCAGGGATGGCAGCCCTGGGTGGAATTTTTAGGGGCGGCAGAGATCGGAGATGTACCCACGGAAAGTCCCAGATCTGCTGTGTCGGCGATCCGTAAATTATTGCAGCGCTATGAGGTGTCTGCTTCCTCTATTGACATCTTTGAATGCAATGAGGCTTTTGCAGTGATCGATGAATTATTTGCCAGAGCCTATCCAGAGGCGGTGGAGCGTTATAATATCTTTGGCGGCGCATTGGCGTATGGACATCCCTATGGTGCATCGGGTGGAATTATTACGTTACATGCGATCCGTGCATTGGAACATGTCGCAGGTGATTTAGCGGTATGCAGCGTGGCGGCAGCAGGAGGGGTTGGTACTGCTATCTTATTGCGGAATGCCAGAA